>NZ_MULM01000088.1:0-21970 GCF_002029345.1 Pseudomonas sp. VI4.1 | reverse complement strand
CAGCGAAGGCGGTGGGCCAGCCAGCATCTATATGACTGACACACCGCCTTCGCTGGCAAGCCAGCTCCTACAGGGGTTTTGTGGTGTGGCATGAATCCCGGGCAACAAAAAGGCCCCCATTCCGGGAGCCTCGATGTTCAGGCGTGCGACTTACATGTTCGGATAAGTCGGGCCGCCGGAGCCTTCCGGCGCCACCCAGGTGATGTTCTGTGCAGGGTCCTTGATGTCGCAGGTCTTGCAGTGAACGCAGTTCTGGGCGTTGATCTGGAAGCGCTTCTCGCCGTCTTCTTTGGTCACCACTTCATACACACCGGCCGGGCAGTAACGCTGGGCAGGCTCATCGTACAGCGGCAGGTTCTTGGCGATCGGGATGCTCGGATCGGTCAGCTTCAGGTGGCAGGGCTGTTCTTCTTCATGGTTGGTACCGGAGATGAACACCGAGCTCAATTTGTCGAAGCTGAGCTTGCCGTCCGGTTTCGGGTAGTCGATCTTCTTGCAGTCGGCCGCCAGTTTCAGGCACGCGTAATCCGGCTTGGTGTCGTGCAGGGTGAACGGCAGTTTGCCGCCGAAAATGTTCTGGTCGAGCCAGTTGAAACCGCCGCCGACAATGGCGCCGAACTTGTGGATCGCCGGGCCGAAGTTGCGGCTGGCGAACAGTTCGTCGTAGAGCCAGCTCTTCTTGAACGCGTCGACGTAGGTGGTCAGCTCTTCGGTGCCATCCTTTTCCGCGAACAACGCGTCGGCCACGGATTCGGCGGCGAGCATGCCCGACTTCATGGCGGTGTGGCTGCCCTTGATCTTGGCGAAGTTCAGGGTGCCGAGGTCGCAACCGATCAATGCGCCGCCCTTGAACACCATTTTCGGCAGCGAATTCAGGCCGCCTTTGCAGATGGCGCGAGCGCCGTAGCTGATGCGCTTGCCGCCTTCCAGGTACTGCTTGAGCACCGGGTGATGCTTGAGGCGCTGGAACTCGTCGAAGGGCGAGAGGAAGGTGTTGCTGTAGGACAGGTCGACGATCAGACCCACCACCACCTGGTTGTTTTCCAGGTGATAGAGGAAGGAGCCGCCGGTGTTCTCGGTGCCCATGATGTCCAGCGGCCAGCCGGCGGTGTGGACCACCAGGCCTGGCTGATGCTTGGCCGGGTCGACTTCCCAGATTTCTTTCAGGCCGATGCCGTAGTGCTGGGCGTCGGCCTCGCTGTCGAGGTTGAAGCGCTTGATCAGTTGCTTGCCGATGTGGCCACGGCAACCTTCGGCGAACAGCGTGTATTTGCCACGCAGTTCCATGCCCGGGGTGTACAGGCCTTCTTTCGGCTGACCTTCGCGGTCAACGCCCAGATCGCCGGTGATGATCCCGCGCACTACACCGTTTTCGTCGAACAGCGCTTCCTGGGCGGCGAAGCCCGGGTAGATTTCCACGCCCAGGTTTTCCGCCTGCTGGGCCAGCCAGCGGCACAGGTTGCCCAGGGAGATGATGTAGTTGCCTTCGTTGTGCATGGTCTTGGGCACAAAGAAGTCAGGGATTTTCTGCGCGCTGTCGGCGTTCTTGAGCACGAAGATGTCATCGCGGGCCACTGGTGTGTTCAGCGGCGCACCCAGTGCTTTCCAGTCCGGGAACAGTTCGTTCAGGGCGCGGGGTTCAAAGATCGCGCCGGAGAGAATGTGTGCACCGACTTCGGAGCCTTTTTCGACCACGCAGACGCTGATTTCCTTACCGGCTTCGGCGGCCTTCTGCTTCAAGCGGCAAGCGGCGGAAAGACCCGCGGGGCCGGCACCGACGATGACCACGTCGAATTCCATGTATTCGCGTTCCACAGGTTATCTCCTACTCAAGGCTCAACAGTTTTTTTTCTAATTGGAGGTTGGGTGTCGCATCCATGAATGCCTGCTCGTTGCAGGAAAAGGACAAACGATAAACCACCTTTCTCTCTAAGGTGGCGCATTATATCTACACCACTCTCAGCGTCCAATACAAACGTTTGTTTGAATTGGCCCGAAGCCAGAGAAATCATAGACGCGCGGCTTATGAATGGCCCATTTGGCGTATTGACCGGAATTAGTGTTCCGGTCAATATACGGGCGGTTTTGCGCTCGCCGTAGGCTGACTGTTGGTTTCAAGAGCACCTCTAAAGACAGGGCGGTGGCAGTAGAAGGTGATGCGTTGCGACCCCAGGGGCGCAGTTTACACGCTGCGATAACGAATGACTCGTCGGTCACCATGACGAACGGTCATAAACCTCGTGAGCAAGGTTCACCCGATACACCTGCCAGCGTTTTTAGAGGTGCCCTTGCGCCGATGAGCATCAAACCGCCAGGTTCGCCTAGGCGACTTCTTTTCACCGGAGAGTAACGAGGAATCCATGAAGGTTCTTGTAGCTGTCAAACGCGTTGTGGATTACAACGTGAAAGTTCGCGTCAAGGCGGACAATTCCGGCGTCGACCTCGCCAACGTCAAGATGTCGATGAACCCGTTCTGCGAAATCGCAGTGGAAGAAGCTGTACGCCTGAAAGAAAAAGGTGTTGCGACTGAAATCGTCGTCGTCTCCATCGGCCCGTCCACCGCTCAAGAGCAACTGCGCACCGCGCTGGCTCTGGGTGCCGACCGTGCCATCCTCGTCGAATCCGCCGAAGACCTGACGTCGCTGGCCGTTGCCAAGCTGCTCAAGGCGGTTGTCGACAAGGAACAGCCTCAGCTGGTGATCCTTGGCAAACAAGCCATCGACAGCGACAACAACCAGACTGGCCAGATGCTCGCAGCATTGAGCGGTTATGGTCAGGGCACGTTCGCTTCAAAAGTCGAGATCAGCGGCGACACGGTTGCCGTGACTCGCGAAGTCGACGGCGGCGCGCAGACGGTTTCCCTGAAACTGCCGGCCATCGTCACCACTGACCTGCGTTTGAACGAGCCGCGTTACGCATCGCTGCCAAACATCATGAAAGCCAAGAAGAAGCCTCTCGAAGTGCTGACCCCGGACGCTTTGGGCGTTTCCACCGCCTCCACCAACAAGACCGTCAAAGTCGAAGCGCCGGCTGCACGCAGCGCAGGCATCAAGGTCAAGTCGGTGGCTGAACTGGTCGAGAAACTGAAAAACGAAGCGAAGGTAATCTGATTATGACTATCTTGGTAATCGCTGAACACGACAACACGGTGCTGGCCCCGGCCACGCTGAACACTGTGGCTGCTGCCGTCAAAATCGGCGGCGACATCCATGTACTGGTTGCAGGTCAGGGCGCTGGCGCCGCGGCTGAAGCCGCTGCGAAAATCGCTGGCGTAGCTAAAGTGCTGGTGGCCGACAACGCCGCCTACGCTCACCAACTGCCGGAAAACGTTGCGCCGCTGGTAGCCGAGCTGGGCAAGGGCTACAGCCACATCCTGGCTGCCGCGACTTCCAACGGCAAAAACATCCTGCCGCGCGTTGCCGCGCAGCTGGACGTTGACCAGATCTCCGAGATTATCTCGGTAGAAAGCGCCGACACCTTCAAGCGTCCGATCTACGCCGGTAACGCCATCGCTACCGTTCAGTCCAACGCTGCGGTGAAAGTCATCACCGTGCGTGCTACCGGTTTCGACCCGGTCGCCGCTGAAGGTGGTTCGGCATCGGTTGAAGCCGTTGCGGCTGCCCACGACGCTGGCATCTCCAGCTTCGTTGGCGAAGAACTGGCCAAGTCCGATCGTCCGGAACTGACCGCTGCCAAGATCGTCGTTTCCGGCGGCCGTGGCATGCAGAACGGCGACAACTTCAAACACCTGTACGCCCTGGCCGACAAGCTGGGCGCTGCCGTCGGTGCTTCCCGCGCCGCGGTCGACGCAGGTTTCGTACCCAACGACATGCAGGTCGGTCAGACCGGCAAGATCGTTGCTCCACAGCTGTACATCGCGGTCGGTATTTCCGGCGCGATCCAGCACCTGGCCGGCATGAAAGACTCCAAGGTGATCGTTGCGATCAACAAGGACGAAGAAGCGCCGATCTTCCAGGTGGCCGATTATGGCCTGGTGGCGGATCTGTTCGAAGCGATCCCTGAGCTGGAGAAGCTGGTCTAATCCAGGGGCTTCACTTATAAAGAGCCCGACCTGTTGGTCGGGCTTTTTTTTGTTTTTTCTGTGTAGGAGCAAGCTTGCTCGCGATGGTCGCAAAGGCACCGCGTTTATTCAGAAAGAACGCGTTATCGTTAACGTCCATCGCGAGCAAGCTTGCTCCTACAGCAGATATAACCGGGTTTAGGAGGAGTGTATTGCCATGGATCTGCGCCGAGTGTTCGGTTGGTCAATGCTGTTGGGGCTGACGGTGTTGCCGGTGCTGTCTGTTGCTGCGGGCAAATGTGAACGCCTGATAGTCACCGGCAGCCCGGACGCACCCCCTTACCTGTGGCAAGACCCGCAGCACCCCAAACACCTGATCGGCGCCAGTGCCGATCTGTTGCAGCAGGTGGCGGGGGAGTTGGGGATCAAGGTCGAACTGCTGTATGCCGGCAAACGCGCCCAGGCTCTGGACGAGGTGCGCAGCGGGCGCATGGACATGCTGGCCGATGCGCCGTTGACCGTCAGTGGACTCGAATCCCTGGATTACATTCATCCGCCGTTGCTGGAAAACGATTACCTGGTCTGGACCCGAAAAGACTCGGCACTGGTCTACAACGAAGCGCAGGACCTGCACGGTCATCCCGGCGCTTTATCGGAAAAGGCTCGTCTGACCCCGGCATTCGGCACCTTCGCCGAGCAGCAATTGACCCTCGCGCACACGCCTAACCTGACCCAGGCTTTTCAGAAGTTGCTGTTGGGCGAGGTCGAGTTTGTCCTCGCCGGCCGCTACTCGGGCATGGCCGCCGTACAGGCACTGAGCATGGTCAACGACCTGGTCGCGCGACCCCGGCCGGTCGACAAACCCGGCCTATTCCTCGCGGTCTCCCATAACTCCGCCTGCAACGATCCGTGGTTACGCGGACAGCTGGCTAAAAAGATGACAGAATTGCTCGCGTCCGGACTGGCGGAAGCCGCATTGCAGCGCAATGTCGAGCGCTGGAAGTTGCAGCAGCAACGACCCGCCAGTACCCCAAAACAGTAGGGATTTTTAGTGAGTATTCGACCTCTTTCCGCTGCCCTGGCCGTTCTGGCTCTGGCGGGTTGTGCAGCCGATCCGGCGCCGAATGAACAGATACGCCTGACCGAGCAGGCGCTGGTACAAGCAAAAGCTGTGGGTGCCACCGCCGACGACGTGCCGGAATTGAAACTGGCCGAAGAAAAATTCACCCGTGCCCAGGGCGACATGGCCGATCAGTCCTATAAACATGCGCGCATGCGGGCCGAACAGGCCGAGCTGGACGCGCGTCTGGCCGAAGCCCGGGTCCTGACCCGCAAGAGTGAAGAACAGTTGAACGTGCTCAATACCCGCATCACCCGCTTGCGCAAGCAACTGGGAGATGCCCAATGAGCCTCAAGCGCAAAGTACTCGGCGGTTTGCTCCTGGCAGGCTGCGCCAGCCTCTATGGCTGTGCCGGCCAGCACAGCGAGGCCGCGTTGCAGCAGGCCGGCGTTGATTTCCAGAAGGTCAAGGAAGACGCCAACGTGCTGCGGATCGCGCCCAAGGATGTGATTCGCGCCGGTGAATCCCTGGCCCGCGCCGATCGTCTGTCCAGCTACTGGGGCAGCGGATCCGACGTGCAGCATTACGCTTATCTGAGCCAGCGCTACAGCGAAATCGCCCGTGAACACTCCAACCAGGTGCTCAACGAAGAGCGCGCGGCGAAGCTCGAACTGGAGCGTCAGCGCCTGCAACTGGCCCTGCGCGAATCCAAATTGCTCAGCGTGCAACAGCAGGGCAAATGGCTTGAAGAACAGATTCTCGCGCTGGCCACCACCCAGACCGACCGTGGCCTGGTGATGACGCTGGGCGATGTGCTGTTCGATACCGGCGAAGCGGAGTTGAAAAATTCGGCCAACCGCGTGGTGTTGAAAATCGTGCAGTTCCTGCAGCTCAACCCCAAGCGTGTCGTGCGTATCGAAGGCTACGCCGACAGTACCGGCGGCAAGCAGGAAAACCTCAAACTGTCCCGCGACCGTGCGCAATCGGTGGCGAACGTGCTGATGGACCTGGGTATTGACGACAAACGCATCCAGGTCGAAGGCTACGGCGATGAATACCCGGTGGACGCCAATGCCTCGGAACGGGGTCGTGCGCAGAACCGTCGGGTGGAAATTGTGTTCTCCGATGAAAAAGGCCAGCTTGGCGCTGCTCGCTGATCAGCAATCCTAACCCTGCATCCCCAACCCGGCCTGCCCAGCAGCGCCGGGTTTTTTTGCGCCTGACAATGTTCGCGCCATGCCAATAGAGCAGTACAGATTTTGCTGACACTGCACTGTACTGTCGACTATTGTGGCAACTGTCCCCGTACACTTCTAAACTGTTCCGGTATTGTTTCACACAAGAATAAAATGCCCGTGAAATCGAGTGCTGCGTCATGACCAATCTCTTGCTTTACCAACGTATTGCTCAACAACTGGCCGAAGACATCCGCCGGGGTGTCTATCAACCGGGGGAGCGCGTGCCTTCGGTACGCAAGATGAGCTCGCAGCTCAACGTCAGCCATGCGACGGTGTTGCAGGCCTACGCCAATCTCGAGGATCAGGGGCTGATCCGTGCTCGCCCGCAGTCGGGCTACTACGTGCACCAGACCCCCGCGCTGACCGCGCCGACGCCGGACATCGCCAGGGTCGAGCGTCCCGGCCTGGTCACCCGCAGCAGCATCATTCAGCAAGTGCTGGTCGAATCCCGCCGCGAGGGGGTGTTTCCCTTGGGCGCGGCCGTACCGAGTGTCGATTATCTACCGGTCAGGGCGCTGCATCAGCAATTGGCCAAAGTCACCCGTTTCCATAGTCCGCGGGCATTCAGCTACATGTTCAGTCCCGGTTTCGAACCGTTGCGACGCCAAGTGGCAATTCGCATGCGCGATGCCGGCGTGGTGGTCGATCCCTCGGAAGTGGTCATCACCCACGGCTGCGTCGATGCCTTGCAGATGTCCCTGCGTGTCCTGACCCGGCCGGCGACTTGATCGCCGCCGAGTCGCCGACCTACTACGGTTTGCTCCAACTGGCTGACCTGCTGGGCCTCAAGGTCATCGAGATTCCCAGCGATCCTGCGACCGGCATGAGCCTCGAAGCCCTGCAACTGGCGGCCAACCAGTGGTCGATCAAGGCGCTGGTGCTGACCACTCGTCTGAGCAATCCGCTGGGCGGCACCATGCCCGAAGAGCGGCAGAAGCAACTGCTGCGCCTGGCCTCGGATTTCGATATCCAGGTTGTCGAAGACGATATCTACGGCGAACTGATGTTCGAGCAGGGCCGCACCAAATCGCTCAAGGCCTACGACCGGCTGGATCGGGTGATCTATTGCTCGAGCTTCTCCAAGACCCTGTCGCCGGGCGTGCGGATCGGCTGGATGATTGCCGGCAAGTACCAGCAGGAAATCCAGCGTTTGCAGACGTTCAGCACCCATTCGGCCTGCAGCGTCACGCAGATGGGCATTGCCGCGTATCTGGAAAACGGTGGCTACGACCGGCATTTGCGCTACATCCGCCAGGAGTACCGCAAGAACCTCAGCGCGTTCCAGCTGGCGGTGCAACAGCATTTTCCGGAAGGAACACAGATGACCCGGCCGACCGGCGGCTTCATTCTGTGGGTCAGTCTGCCGGGAAGGGTCAACACGCAGGAACTGCATGTGCGCGCCTTGCAGCAGGGCATCAGCATCGCGCCGGGGCTGATTTTCAGTAACACAGAACAGTTCAATCACTGCATTCGACTGAACTGCGGCATCCCCTGGAACCGGGAAGCCGAGCGTGCATTGATGACCCTGGGCATGCTTGCCACCCAGCTCTGTCAGGAAATGGCCGGCGGTTTTTGACCGGGCAGGCAGGCCGTGCTTGTCTTGTTGCGTGCAACAGGCGAGCATATGGCTCCTGCCGTTTGCGTCGTTGGTTCCATGAAAGCGATTTTCCCCGCTGTATGGCTTTCGATATGCCTGCTGATGTCCTTTCAGGCAGAAGGCCTCATGGCAGCTCCCGTCCAGGAAAAACCGGCAGCCAACGCCACCTCGAAACAACCGGCACCGACCAGGAAAGCCGCAGCGGTCAAGGTCAAAAAGAAAGCGGCCAAGGTGAAAAAACGCGCGCCAATTGCGTCCAAGTCCAAACCGGCCAGTGAAGTGGTGAAGACCAAGCTGCCTTCGGCCCATCTGGATTTGAGCCTGCCCGAGGACATGGCCGAGGAACTGAAACCCATCGGTTCGGTACCCTTGCCACGGCGCGACCCGGTATTGCCGCAAATGTTCGGTGACAAGGCCGACAGCACGCCGTTCCAGCTCAACGGAAGGCTGATCAGTAACGAAATGCAGTTGCAACTGCGTAACGAAGAGCGCCGGGAAGTCGAAGGCGCTGCGCTGGAATTCGAATTCAAGCGGTAATTGCCATCCATCTGTGACCTGTCGGCCAGACACTTTGTCGGAGACTGGTCAGTCACGTTCGTTTGAGCAAAAAACCTGGGCCCAGGCAATTTAAAACGACTGTTTTAACGGTTACCCTGTGTCTCGTCTTTAACCCATCGCCCATCGCGAGGAGCTCGTCGTCATGAAATGCCGTGAAGGCTGTGGCGCCTGTTGCATTGCCCCTTCCATCAGTTCACCGATTCCCGGCATGCCCAATGGCAAGGCCGCCGGAGAACGTTGCGTACAACTCTCTACAGAGAACCTGTGCAGTATTTTCGGTGATCCGCAACGTCCTGCCGTGTGTTCAGCATTTGAAGCCGATGTCGAAGTCTGCGGAAGCAGCAGTGATGAAGCGATCAAATTGTTGGGTTGGTGGGAGCAAATGACGGCGGCGTGATGGGTTCAACGAACGGAACTTCAACAATAAGGAATAAGATTATGGGTTCGCTGCATCGTATGGCTGTGCTCTGTGGTTTGACGGCAGTTCTGGGCACTTCGCTCGCCCAGGCCGAAGACTGGAAAGTCGCCAAGAACGAAGACGGTATCAAGGTCTCCCTGAGGGAAGTGCCTGGCTCCGACTACAAGGCCTACCAGGGTGTCACCCTGATGAAGACCACCCTGGCCAAACTGCGCGCATTGCAGGAAGACGTGCCAGGCGCCTGCGCCTGGATTCACGAATGCAAGACCCAGAAGTTGCTCAAGCACGAAGGCGATCAGAGCTGGACCTACACCCAGTTCAATACGCCCTGGCCGGTCACCGCGCGTGACTCGGTGCTGCATGTCACCACCGTCTTGGGCGCCGATGGCAGCCTGACCCGCAAGCTCGAAGGCGTACCGAAGTACCTGCCCGAAGAAAAAGGCTTTGTTCGGGTCACCAAGGTCGACGGTTTCTGGAAGTTCGTGCCCAAGGGCGACCAGATCGAAGTGACTTATCAGGTGCACACAGAGCCGGGCGGCAGCATCCCGTCGATGGTGGCCAACAAGTTTGTAGTCGATGCGCCGTTCAATACCTTGAAAGCCCTGAAAGAACGCGCCGAGAAGTAAGCGCAGGCTCGTCGGATCGCCGCACCGCAGAGAAAACGGCCGCCAGCGCCGACCTGTTCTTGCGGATGTACCTCGATCCCCTGTAGCAGCTGGCTTGCCAGCGAAGAGGCCCTTCCAGTCGACATCATTGTTGTCTGAAAGGACGCCTTCGCTGGCAAGCCAGCTCCTACAGGGGGATAGACGCAGGGGCCACTATTTTGTATCCGGATATCGCGTTGCACGAAATTTTCACAAACCCTCCAAGACAATGCCCGCGCCGTGCATGCCGGGCACTAATCAATGGCAATGCCGCCAGTGATCGTGCAACATTTGCGCTCCGCGCAAGCCCCGGGGCCGAGAACTGGCCAACAGAGGGCAAGGCGCCGCTGTATTTTTGCAACTTCAACTTCCAATGGGTCCTAAAACGACATGGCAAACCCGGACGCCCTGAGTCAGCAGCGAGCTTCTAGTCGCCTGCTGCAACCGACCGTCAAATCGCATCTGGCCTACACGCTACTGTGTGCCCTGGTCATGATGGTCATGTTCACCCTGCTGCGCGTCGCGCTGCTGGTCTACAACCGCGAGATGATGCTCGACACGCCGGCCTCGACCTTTTTCGAAGCGTTCACCAACGGTCTGCGTTTCGACCTGCGACTGGTGGTCTACTTCAGCGTTCCGCTGGTGCTGGCACTGTTCAGCGCCCGGGCCATGGCCGCCCGCGGGTTCTTCCGTCTCTGGCTGACCGTCGTCTCGAGCATTGCCTTGTTCCTCGGCCTGATGGAGATGGACTTCTACCGCGAGTTCCACCAGCGCCTCAACGGGCTGGTCTTCCAGTACATCAAGGAAGACCCGAAAACCGTGACCAGCATGCTCTGGTACGGTTTCCCCGTGGTTCGCTACCTGCTGGCCTGGGTCGTGGGCACCGTGATCCTGACCCTGGCGTTCAAGGGCGCCGACCGCGCCACCCGTCCCCGCGGTCCCTTCAGCGGCGGCAGCGTCTCCACGCGCCAGATCGCCCCGTGGTATTCGCGCATCGCGGTGTTCGTGGTCTGCCTGCTGGTCTGCGTCGTCGCAGCCCGTGGCACCCTGCGTCAGGGCCCGCCGATGCGTTGGGGTGACGTCTACACCACCGACTCCAATTTCGCCAACCAGCTGGGCCTCAACGGCACATTGTCGCTGATCGCCGCGGCCAAGAGCCGGATGTCCGAAGACCGCGACAACATCTGGAAAGCCACGCTGCCGCAGCCGCAAGCCCAGCAAATCGTGCGTGACATGCTGGTGATGCCGGATGACAAACTGGTGGATGGCGAGACGGCCGCCGTGCGTCGCGATTACACGCCGCCGTCCGACAAGACCCTGCCGATCAAGAACGTCGTCGTGATCCTGATGGAAAGCATGGCGGGCCACTCGGTGGGCGCCCTGGGTGCACCGGGCAATATCACGCCCTACCTCGACAACCTGTCGAAGGAAGGCCTGCTGTTCGACCGTTTCTTCTCCAACGGCACCCATACCCACCAGGGTATGTTCGCCACCATGGCCTGCTTCCCGAACCTGCCGGGTTTCGAATACCTGATGCAAACGCCTGAGGGCAGCCACAAGCTGTCCGGCTTGCCGCAATTGCTCAGCGCCCGTGACTACGACGACGTGTACGTCTACAACGGTGACTTCGCCTGGGATAACCAGTCGGGTTTCTTCAGCAACCAGGGCATGACAAACTTCATTGGTCGTAACGACTTCGTCAATCCGGTGTTCTCCGATCCGACCTGGGGCGTGTCCGACCAGGACATGTTCGACCGTGGTCTGGTCGAGCTCAAGGCGCGGGAAAACGGCAAGCCGTTCTATGCACTGCTGCAAACCTTGTCCAACCACACGCCATACGCCTTGCCGACCCCTTTGCCGGTCGAGCGCGTCACCGATCGCGGTAGCCTGAACGAGCATTTGACCGCCATGCGCTACTCGGACTGGGCGCTGGGCCAGTTCTTTGAAAAGGCCCGCAAGGAGCCGTACTTCAAGGAGACCCTGTTTGTCGTCGTGGGTGACCACGGGTTTGGCAACGAGCGCCAGATCACCGAAATGGACCTGGGCCGCTTCAACGTGCCGATGCTGTTCATCGCACCCGGTATCCAGGAAAAGTTCGGTCAGCGTGACCATACCGTGGGCACACAGATCGACATCGTGCCGACCATCATGGGCCGGATCGGTGGCGAAGTGCGCCATCAGTGCTGGGGGCGTGACCTGCTCAACCTTCCCGAAGGCGATACCGGTTTCGGTGTGATCAAGCCGTCGGGCAGCGAACAGACCACGGCCATCATCACGGCCGACCAGATTCTGGTGCTGCCGAAGGATAAGGACATGGCGCCGAAGATGTACCGGTATGAATTCGGTGCTACGCCGCGCGCCGAGGTCATTGCGGATGCGCCGCGAACGGCAGAGCTGAAACTCAAGCTTGAAGCGTTCCTGCAAACCGCCACCAAGAGCCTGATCGACAACACCGCCGGCGTGGTGGACGGCAAGCCTGACTAAGTGTTCAGGCGATAAAGCAGAGCCCGGGATGGGCTAGTGCCTGTGGTCAAGGTTTTCTGCTTGCTCTTTCGGCAGTAAAAAAAGAATCCGGTGTCAGTAATGACAGCGGATTTTTTTTGCCCCTCGTTCGGGGTGCCTACCGCTTTGAATTACTGGATCAAAGAGCAGTTGAAGGGGAGTACCTGTCAACTCTGACAGTAGACAGCCTTGTGGTTTGAGGATTTCATCAAGGCGCTTGGTATGGGGTCCAACGATTGAAAAAAGGACTGTATTTCAAGGATGAATGTCTCTCTGTTCCTGTCTCTTTGGCGTCATTGCCATGTCGTGATCATGCAGTTGGAACCTGTGGGAAGGCATTCCAATAGAAACGCCGGGGTCGGCTTTGGCTTTGGGTTGCCTGCCGCCCCGGTTCAGGTGGTTCACCGCAGGACACTGAATCAGCAGATTTGTCCGAAAGGTTGAAACGCTTGGCTGACGAGTGAGGCTTGCTTCATGAATAAGTCTGTCGGTGTGCTTCGTTTGCTGTGGTTCGCATGTCTGGTGGCGCTGGGCGTGATCATTGCCGTGGTGGTTTTCACCCGAACATCAGAGTCATCCCCCTCACCTCGGTCATGTACCGCGCCCGATTATGAAAAGGGCAAGAGTTATGAGCAGGGGGACCAGGTCAAGCATGCCGACCGGCTATTCGAATGCTGGAAAGATGACGAGGCACCACTGGGTGTCGGCAGTTGGCAGTGGTGCCGGCAAGTGAGTTACGAGCCACTTCTTTTGAATGGGCCTTGGAAAGATGCATGGAAGGAACTCGGCGAATGCGGTGGATTCGAGGGCAATCGCCTGACGCTGGATTTTTCCACGCTCAGTGGCAAAGCGCCCTTGAAACCGGCGGTGCCCGGCGTCGCTCGCGCCGACCAGATGGTCACCGGAGTCTTGCGTTGCAAGGCCGAAGAGATTGCGATCAGCGCGAAGGCCAACGAAACGATCCACCTCGATAATCTGAAAGCTTGCGACTATCAACTGGTGATGAATACCGCTGATGGGTTCAGCCCGCTGAACACTCCACGCATTATCTCGTTCAAGGAGCCGCAGGGGGAGGAGCAAGCCGTGACGGTCAAGTATCGACCGCCGGTCGATGTGAGCAAGCTCAGTGGTTTACCGGGGATAAAAATCGAGCTGTTTGCCCAGGGGCTTATTCAGCCTCGGCAGATGGCGATGGGCAAGAACGTGTTGTATGTCGGCTCCAGCGCTATTCCTTCATACGTCTATGACGGAAAAATCGGCGACATGATCTACGCACTGCCTCTGGATGAGACAGGTAAACCGACAGGCATCCATGTGATTGCCAGTGGTCTGGAGGAGCCTCACGGCGTGGCGTATCGCGACGGTGATCTGTATTACTCGACCACGGGTGGTCTGTATCGCTTGCGTAACGCCGACGAAAACTACAAAGCTCCAGAGCCCGAACTGGTGTTCAACTTTCCGGCGGACGACAAGCAGTTTCCCTTGCCTTCGCAAGCGTCGGGGTCGAGCACTCGCATCTGGCACATGAAACACCCTTTGCGTTTCAATCCGCTCGATCCGTCAGACAAGTGGATTTATACGGCAGTCGGCATTCCCTGCAACCTGTGCATGATTCCTCCCGACAAGCGTTATGGCACGATCTTGCGTTATTCCCTGGAAACAGGAGCGTCCGAGATTGTAGCCACGGGGGTGCGTAACTCCGTTGGTTTCGACTGGAATCCCCAGGACGGCCAAATATGGTTCAGTGACAACAATCGCCAAGGCTTCCCCAACCCGGACGAAGTCAACTTGATCAGCAAGCCCGGGCTGCATTTCGGCGTGCCTTACAGGTTTGGTAAAGACACGCCCGGATTCACCGAGGAGGAGTACCTGGACCCAACGGTGATCCAGCCGCCGCTGGTGCCTGGTGCCATTGTGTCCGACAAGTCGCTTGAACAGATCAATCCCGCCGATTATGTGTCAGCAGCTTTTGCCTCGGGAACCAACACCGCGCCGCTGGGCGTCAAGTTCTGGTCTGGCTACCCAAGCGCCGGGCCGGGTACCCAGCGTTTGCTTGTCGCGATGCATGGTGCGGGCTCCACCGCGCGCCCCGGCATGGATATACAAATGCTGACCATTCAGGGCGGTACGCAAGTAGTCAATCAGATCCCGTTGATCAACGGATTTGTGCAGGACCCGGATCGATTCGATGTCTACTGCCTGGATAACTCGTGCATCGGACGCCCCGTCGAGTTTCTTGAACTGGCGGATGGCAGCCTGTTGATCAGCGACGACGTCGCGGGGGTCATATATCGCGTGCGCCATGACGCAAGCGGGTTGCCACAGACTCGGTTGGAGTTGCGCCCCATGCTGCCGCCAGGCGGACTGGAAAACGAGATGATCAGCGGTTACCTGATTGATCCCGATGGGAATACCCGGCTGGTGCAATTGTCATGGCGCGACGCAGACAGTGCGGCAAGAATTATTCTCGAGGGGCTTGAGTATGGTCAGTATCAGTTGCGGCTCAACGACGTAAAAAACTGGATTCCTCAGGTACGAAATACATCCTTTACCCTCTCGGAAGCTACCAAGAGTCAGACCATCACCCTGAATTACCGCGAGCGGCCGATCAAGCTCGAGGTCAAGGTCAAGATTCAGGCGCCGGCCAAACCTGCTTCGGTCACCGATGCTCAATGGCGCATCAGCCTGGTCACCGAGACCAGGAACAATGCTGAACCACGGGTCATTGAAGTTCCATGGGGTGCAAGTACGACCCAAACCCTCGACTATGGCAGTTACAAGGTTATCTACCCGTTCTACTCGAAGGAAAAACCGCAGCCGGAACTGGAATCGGTAGTGATCGATGAGGCCAGTGAGGACCAGCAGCTAACCCCCATTACCTATCGGCACGTCGAAAACCTGGGCGAGGCGGTCTTGGCTGAATCCTGCACCAAATGCCACGCCGTCGAGTATTTCGACAGTTTGCGCATGGCCTTGGCGTGGAGCGTGGCGGGCCAGGATGCGCTGGTCAAACACATCAAGACCATGCCGGTGTCAGGGCACTGTGACACCACCTGTGCGACCGAAATCAGCAAACAATTGATCAACGTCATCTGGAAACCTTACCTGGATAAGGCCGATTCCTACGGCACACGTCAGATGCGATTGTTGACGCCCGACGAGTATGCCGCCAGCGTCAGGGACATCCTGGGGGTAGAGATCAATGCCGAGAAGTTGCCAGCAGACAAATCGGAGAAAGACTTCAAGTATCCCGGGGAGGCGGACAAGGGCATTTTGCAGGCAGAGGACGTCAGACTGTTCTACGACATGGCATTGTCGGTGGCAGACAGCGTTCCGTCGGCACGCTTGAGTGCGTTGGCAACCTCCCGCGCGGGAACTGACCTGGTTACCTCGTTGGGCTATCAGTTGTTCCGTCGTCCTGTGTCCGACGCCGAGCGTGTGCGTTATCAGAAACTGTTCGATGAGCAGGGGGCGCCTGCTTTGATCGCCGCTCTTTTGCTATCGCCGCATTTTCTCTATCGCTCGGAGTTGGGGGTGCAGACACCGGCTGGAGGCAAAGTGTATCAATTGACGCCGTTCGAAGTGGCCACTGCGCTCTCCTTCGGTTTCCTGGGCACTACTCCGGATGTTGAGCTGTTGGCCAAGGCGCAGCGAAACGAGCTGCAGACTACGCAACAGATCTCCGCGGAGATTGAGCGAATGATGAAAACGGATCGCGGCATCGAGCAATTCAACCGCTTCGTCAGCTACTACGTCAGGACAGTGCGCGGTGTTCAGGAAAAGCCGGGGTTGAGTAAGGACCTGGTTGAACTGATGGCTCGAGAGCAGTATCTGCTGAGCAAAAACCTGCTGCTGGGTGCCGGTACCCTGAGTCAGCTGTTCAACCCCGGTTACACCTATCTGAACCAGGACCTGGCCGCGCACTACGCAATCAGCGGAGTCACGGGCAGCACGATGCAAAAGGTAGCGGTAGACGAGAGACGGGGAGGCTTGTTGCATCTGGGGCTGACCCAGGCTGCCACCTCGGACTACGTGAGCACTTCATTGGTCAAGCGTGGAATCATGATTCGCGAGCAAATGTTCTGCCGCGAGTTTGGTGCCCCCGTGGAAGCCGATCCTACGACCCCTGTCTATCCTCCTCGCGCAGTGACCACCCGTGAGCACTGGGACCTGGTAAACGGCGAGCAGGCTTCAGAGGGGCGCTGCTGGCAATGCCATCAATACATGAATGACACCGGGTCATCGATGGAACATTACGACGCGGCCGGTCGCTATCGCACGGAGGAGAAAGCATACAACTTTGACCAGTACCCGCAGATGCTACCGATCAAGGCCTCCGGTCCGTTCATCAGTACGACCGGAACCGAGCAGATCAATGACGTCCGGGATATCGCAAAGATTGTTCCACGCAATCCAGCGTCACAATTCTGCATGGCCGACAGCTACTTCCGATTTGTGTTTGGCAACAAATCGGATGTATCGACCTCGGGGACCGTGAAGGCGATTGCCGATGGTTTGAACGCCTCAGGCTCCCTGGCAGAGATGCTGCAAAACCTGGGTACTTCCAAAGCATTCATCTACAAGACCGAAAGGAATTGATCATGGGCATTTTGAAAAGTCGTCGGCGTTTTCTGGCGGGCCTGGCTGCGGCTGGTGTCTATGGTCCCCTGACCCAATTCGGATTGGCGCGCATGGCATTGGCGGGGCAAGCTCAGGAAGCCCGGCTAAAGGTAGTGTTTGTTGTAGTACCCGACGGCCTTGCGGTGGACTCCTACACCGGTGGTGGTTTTGGTGACGGGCGTGGATTGTGGCACCCCACTGCGTCGCAAATGGATACCACGGCATTTACTTTGAACGAGATCAGCTCGGAATTGGCCGCCTACCGTAACCAGTCGTTGTACTTGCGCGGAATTATTCTGGGGCCGGGAAATGTGGGCCATGACGGCTGGAACTGGGTATTGCGTGACACTGCAAAGACTCAGTCGTCAATCGACATCGTGCTGGGGCAAGCGATTCCGGGCGCTGAACCGTCACACCGCAGCCTTTTTTCCGGTCCCCATGCCGGGATCGACGGGACGCCCTGGTTTGTATCGTTCCAGGGCGCTGCGATTCGCACGCCCTATCGCGACCCCAGGCTGATGGCGGAATCGTTGTTCAAGGCACCCGCTCAAAGGTCAAGCCCGCCGCAGCCTGGCGCTGGTAGTTTGCTGGAGGCAGCCGTGGTGGATATTCAGGAAGTCAAAAGCAAGCTATCCGCCGGCGAGCGACAAAAGCTTGATACCCATCTTGACTCGGTGGAGCAGGTCATCAAGGACCTTGAGGAGGCGCGACCGCCCGTGGGTGAGTGCAAGCCGGTGGAGCTGGAACCACTGGATTATCGGTCCGCGCTGCACCGTAACCGCATTCAGGCTGATCATCATCAAGTGGTGGCAACCGCCTTGAGTTGTGGGATTACTCGTGTCGCCACGCTACAGATCGGGCGCTCGGCGGAGTCGCTCAATATTATTGATGTCAGTCCCGACAGTAACCCCCATGAGTGTGCTCATCGTCGCTCAGGGGAAGCATTTTGGAAGGGGACGCGGCAATGGTACGTTCGGCAGGTCAAGTTATTTATGGACGAATTGGCTCGATATCAGGACCCGCACGTGCCCGGCGACAATCTGCTTCAACATACCCTTGTCGTCCTTACCAGCGAAATGGCCGATGGCGCCCCTGAGCACATGATCGATATGCCCATGGTGTTGATGGGGGGGGCTGGTGGCTTGCTTAAAAGCGGGGAGGGTGCAGGACGGTATTTCAATATCACACAGCAGGCGGATCGTCAGCACCACACCGGGAACCCGGAGATTGGCAAGAGCTTCGTTGACATGCAGCGCATATGGGCGACCATTGCCAAAGCCGCCGGAACGAGCGTGCCTTACGCAGGTAACATCGAGCCGGTGACAGGAATTTTCAGCAACGTGTGAGGGCGGTTTGCAGCGCTGTGGGTGCGTGAAATGCTGATAATAACAATGCCAGTCAGTATCACTGACTGGCATTGGGTTTTCAGCAGGTTATCTTCCTGGTACAGCCTTTATATCTTGCCCAGCAACAGCAGGATCAACAGCACTACCAACACCACGCCGATGATGCCCGACGGCCCATAACCCCAACTTCTGGAGTGCGGGAAGACCGGTAAGCCACCTACCAGCAGGAGGATCAGGATAATGATCAGAATTGTGCCCATGTTTATTTCCTTGTTGGAAGTGTTCTGGAACTACCTGGTGTTTAACGGTCAGCCGTGATGCTATAAAACCAGGATGCTTACAAAATCCGACTGTTGCCCATGAAAGAAAATTCCATGTTTTTTTAATGTTTTTCGAAGAAAGGCTTATTTCGTTTTTACTGCATTAGTTGGTTGGGGCACTTCCAGGGTTTGCTCGGGCCATTCAGCAATCTGATGGAGCGTGGGTCGGGCAATGTCCTTCGCTACACTCGACAGATCTTCCCCGGAACAACAAGGCTGTTTGCTATGCAAAATCGCATGATGATCACTGGTGCGGGCTCAGGCCTGGGTCGCGAAATCGCGCTGCGCTGGGCGCGTGAAGGCTGGCAACTGGCCTTGTCGGATGTCAGCGAGCCCGGTCTGCAAGAAACCCTGAAACAGGTTCGCGAAGCCGGCGGCGACGGCTTCATCCAGCGTTGCGATGTACGCGATTACAGCCAGTTGACCGCCTTCGCCCAAGCCTGCGAAGAGAAACTGGGGGGCATCGATGTCATCGTCAACAACGCCGGCGTTGCTTCCGGCGGGTTCTTCAGCGAGCTGTCCCTGGAGGACTGGGAATGGCAGATCGCGATCAACCTGATGGGGGTGGTCAAGGGCTGCAAGGCCTTCCTGCCGCTGCTGGAAAAAAGCCAAGGCAAGATTATCAACATTGCGTCGATGGCCGCACTGATGCAAGGCCCGGCCATGAGCAACTACAACGTCGCCAAGGCGGGCGTGGTGGCCTTGTCCGAAAGCCTGCTGATCGAGCTGGCGCAGCAGGAAATCGGCGTGCACGTGGTCTGCCCGTCATTCTTCCAGACCAACCTGCTCGATTCCTTCCGCGGCCCGACGCCGGCCATGA
This sequence comes from Pseudomonas sp. VI4.1, assembly GCF_002029345.1. Lineage (NCBI taxonomy): Bacteria > Pseudomonadati > Pseudomonadota > Gammaproteobacteria > Pseudomonadales > Pseudomonadaceae > Pseudomonas > Pseudomonas sp. VI4.1. The sequence goes on along the minus strand of NZ_MULM01000088.1, from coordinate 2,826 downwards.
AGGCCCAGGTCGGTAAATTGCTGGAAAGCTCGCCGATCAGCGCTGCCGACATTGCCGACTACATCTATCAACAGGTCGACGCCGGCGAATTCATGATTCTGCCCCATGAACAGGGCCGTCTGGCCTGGGCGCTCAAGCAGAAGAACCCCCAACTGCTCTACGACGAAATGACCGTCATGGCCGACAAGATGCGCGCCAAGGCCAGGCAAACCGCAGGCTGAACTTGCCCCGGGGCATCACCGTCGCTAGGGTGGCCGCAACCGGCCATCCTCACGAGACGTTTGCATGCTTAATTACCTGTGGTTTTTCCTCGCGGCGCTGTTTGAAATCGCTGGCTGCTTCGCCTTCTGGATGTGGCTACGTCAGGGCAAGAGTGCCTGGTGGGTACTGCCGGCGTTGCTCAGCCTGACGCTGTTTGCGCTGCTGCTGACCCGTATCGAAGCGACGTATGCCGGTCGTGCCTATGCCGCTTACGGGGGTATCTACATCATTGCGTCGATTGGCTGGCTGGCGGTGGTCGAGCGGATTCGTCCGTTGGGTTCGGACTGGGTCGGCGTTGCGCTGTGCGTGGTCGGGGCGAGTGTCATCCTGTTCGGGCCGCGTTTTTACGCATCCTGACAGATCGGTCCTACAACGCCGGTGATTTGTCAGTTCTTTCCTACGCCGGCTTGCTTCTTGCTCTGTAGGGAAGGACTGATTTGCCGCCGTCGCATTGAACACCCGCCATGGCCCGGGCATCTTCAGGGTCAACTCATCCTGAAGGACCAATACCATGCTTGTACTCAGTCGCGAAGTGGGCGAATTGATTTCTATCGGAGACGACATTTCCGTGCGCATTGTGGCCATCAACGGCGGCACGGTGCGCTTCGGCGTCGAAGCGCCACGCAACGTCAATGTGCACCGGTCCGAGATCTATGAACGCATCCAGCGCAATCTGCCGAAAAAAGACAAAGCGCGCTGAAGGTTTCAGTCAAACAGATGCTTGGGCACGTCGTGCTTGAGCATCAACTGGCATTGCTCGCTTTCCGGGTCGAAGACAATCAGCGCCTGACCCTTGGTCAAGGCCTGGCGAACACGCAGTACGCGGGTTTCGAGCGGCGTGTCATCACCGTTGTCGGTGCCGTCACGGGTGACGAAATCCTCGATCAGGCGGGTCAGGGTGTCGACTTCAAGTTGGTCATGGGGGATCAGCATGGGCACCTCGGCTAAACAATGGCGCGATGCTACGGCGAATGGAAGGTTGCGGCTAGCCTGCGGCTTCATGTGTTGCCATGTAGATCGCCATCTGCCGGTCAGTTAAGCGAATGCGGCCCCTGTAGGAGCGAGCTTGCTCGCGATGGTCGTTAACGATAACGCGTGCTCGCTGGTTAAACGCGGCGCTATTGAGTCCATCGCGAGCAAGCTCGCTCCTACAATTTCCTTAACTGACCGGCATTAGGGCTTGCCCGCGATGGCGGTGGATCAGGCGACCGAAAAACCGGATCAGCTCTCCGACCGCTGCCCCACCAGGCTATCCACCGACGGCACCCGGGTATCGCTTTCCATCTGCGTGTCATGTTCGATCTGATGACTGAACCTGTCCAGCGACCCTTTCGCAGGCTGGGCATCGCTGGCGAATACCGGCGGGCTGAGGATATAGGCCCCGAGCAACCGACTGAGCGCGGCGAGGCTGTCGATGTGGGTGCGTTCGTAGCCGTGGGTGGCGTCGCAGCCGAAGGCGAGCAGGGCGGTGCGAATGTCATGGCCGGCAGTTACCGCCGAGTGCGCATCGCTGAAGTAATAACGGAACAGGTCGCGGCGCACCGGCAGCTCATTGTCACTGGCCAGCCGCAGCAGGTGGCGCGACAGGTGATAGTCATAAGGCCCGCCGGAATCCTGCATCGCCACGCTCACGGCGTGTTCGCTGGAATGCTGGCCCGGCGCGACCGGCGCGATGTCGATGCCGACGAATTCGCTGACATCCCAGGGTAACGCTGCCGCCGCGCCGCTGCCGGTTTCCTCGGTGATGGTGAACAGCGGATGACAGTCGATCATCAACTCTTCGCCGCTGTCGACGATGGCTTTCATTGCCGCCAGCAAGGCGGCAACACCGGCCTTGTCGTCGAGGTGACGGGCGCTGATGTGGCCGCTTTCAGTGAACTCCGGCAACGGGTCGAAGGCGACGAAATCGCCGACGCTGATTCCAAGGGAGTCGCAATCGGCACGGGTGGCGCAATAGGCGTCCAGACGCAATTCGATGTGATCCCAGCTGATCGGCATTTCATCCACGGCGGTATTGAAGGCGTGCCCGGAAGCCATCAGTGGCAACACGCTGCCGCGGATCACACCGTTATCGGTAAACAGGCTGACCCGGCTGCCCTCGGCAAAACGGCTGGACCAGCAACCGACCGGGGCCAGGGTCAGGCGGCCGTTGTCCTTGATCGCGCGCACCGCCGCGCCGATGGTGTCCAGGTGCGCGGACACTGCCCGGTCCGGGCTGTTCTTCTTGCCCTTGAGGGTGGCACGGATGGTCCCGCGACGGGTCATTTCAAAGGGTATGCCAAGTTCTTCCAGGCGTTCGGCGACGTAGCGCACGATAGTGTCGGTGAACCCGGTCGGGCTGGGGATGGCGAGCATTTCCAGCAGGACTTTTTGCAGGTAGTTGAGATCCGGTTCGGGAATTTTGCTGGTCATGGAAACTCCTGATGAGTAACGAACATCGATGGTTTCGATGAGGGGGAGGATTTGTGGTGCCTGTCAGGCCGCCTTCGCTGGCAAGCCAGCTCCTACAGGGAGGGACGTGCAGCTGAGAGCTGCGTGCCACGACGTAGCCCTGACAAGGCGGCT
>NZ_MULM01000089.1:0-22134 GCF_002029345.1 Pseudomonas sp. VI4.1 | reverse complement strand
CGCCGCCGCGCTGGACGCCCTGCGCGCCGCCGGTCTTGGCGTGGCATTGTTTTGCGACCTCAAGCCCAATCCGGTCGAAGCCAACCTGGCGGGCGGGCTCGATGCCTGGCGCGCCGGCAAGCACGATGGCGTAGTCGCCTTCGGCGGTGGCAGCGGCCTGGACATGGGCAAGCTCATCGCCTTCATGAGCGGCCAGACGCGACCGGTCTGGGATTTCGAAGACATCGGCGACTACTGGACCCGGGCCGACGAAAGCCGCATCGCCCCGGTGATCGCGGTGCCGACGACAGCGGGCACCGGCTCGGAAGTGGGCCGTGCGGCGGTGATCATCGACGAGCGCAGCCACACCAAACGCATCATCTTTCACCCGAAAATGATGCCACGAGTGGTCATCAGCGACCCGACCCTGAGCGTCGGCATGCCGGCCAAAGTCACCGCCGGCACCGGCATGGACGCGTTTTCGCACTGCCTGGAGGCCTACTGCGCCCCCGGTTTTCATCCCATGGCCGAAGGCATCGCCGTGGAAGGCATGCGCCTGATCGCCAATGCCCTGGTGCGGGCCGTGCACATGCCCTCCGACCTCGAGGCGCGCGGGCAGATGCTCGCCGCTGCGGCGATGGGCGCCACCGCCTTCCAGAAAGGCCTGGGCGGCATGCACGCCCTCGCCCATCCGGTGGGCGCGCTGTACGACACCCATCACGGCATGACCAACGCCACCTTGATGCCCTATGTCCTGAAATTCAATCGCCCGGCCATCGAAGAGCGCATCACGCGCCTGGCGGCCTGGCTGCGCCTGCCTTCGCCGGGTTTCGACAGCTTCCTGGCCTTCGTCCTCAAACTGCGCAAGGACATCGGCGTGCCGCACACGCTGTTCGAGCTGGGCGTGGACGATCGCCAGGCCGACCTGATCGCGGACATGGCGGTTGTCGACCCCTCGGCCAGCGGCAACCCGTTGCCGTTGACCCGGGCCGGTGCGGCCGAGATTTTTAACGCAGCTTTTCACGGCCGTCTGTAGGAGCACACCCAATGAACCCAGCAAGCCAGCCCGGCACCGGCGCGCCGCAAGACGATGACGTCAAGGTGCTGCACAGCATGGGCTATGCCCAGCAGCTTGTCGCCGACGAATGGGCGTTTTCTCCAACTTTGCCATTTCCTTTTCGATCATCTGCATCCTCTCGGGCGGCATCAACTCACTGGCCCAGGGCACCTCGGGCGCGGGCGGCGCGTCGATCGGCATCGGCTGGCCGATCGGCTGCCTGATTTCCGGGGTCTTTGCCATGGCCATGGCGCAGATTTCCTCGGCCTATCCGACCGCGGGCGGTCTGTATCACTGGGGTTCGATTCTAGGTAACCGCTTCACCGGCTGGCTGACGGCCTGGTTCAACCTGCTGGGGCTGGTCACGGTGCTCGGGGCGATCAACGTCGGGACTTACTACTTCTTTTTCGGGGCTTTCGGTCCGGCCCTGGGCATGGAAGACACAACGACGACCCGGGTGATCTTCCTGGCGATCCTCACCGGCATCCAGGCCTTGTGTAACCATTTCGGCATTGGCCTGACCGCCAAGCTCACCGACTTCTCGGGCTATCTGATCTTCGCGACGGCGATCGCACTGACCATCGTGTGCCTGATCGCGGCCCCCAGCTATGAATTCGTCCGGCTGGTGACCTTTGGCAATTATTCCGGCGAGGCCGGCGGCAGCGTCTGGCCACAAGTCTCGAACGGCTGGATTTTCATGCTCGGCCTGCTCTTGCCGATCTACACCATCACCGGCTATGACGCCTCCGCGCATACCTCCGAAGAAACCCGCAACGCGGCGATGTCGGTGCCGGTCGGCATGGTCATGTCGGTGGTCTGGTCGCTGCTGTTTGGCTGGCTCATGCTCAGCTCGTTCGTGCTGATGCTGCCGAGCATGGACGAAGCGGCGACGAAGGGGTGGAATGTGTTCTTCTGGGCGATGGACACTCAAGTCAACCCGACCGTCAAGACGGCGCTGTACCTGGCGATTTTCATCTCGCAGTTTCTGTGCGGGCTGGCGACCGTGACCTCGGTTTCACGAATGATTTTCGCCTTCTCCCGCGACGGTGGCCTGCCCTTCTCGCAAGCTCTGGCCACGGTCTCGCCGACCTATCGCAGCCCGGTGGCGGCGATCTGGACCGGGGCGACCCTGGCGGTATTGTTCGTCTGGGGCTCGTCGGTGATCTCGATCGGTGCAACGCCGGTCTATACCATTGTGGTGTCCTGCACGGTGATCTTCCTGTTCTTCTCCTTCGTCATTCCGATCATCCTCGGCCTGTTCACCTATGGCACGTCGAAGTGGCCGACCATGGGGCCATGGAACATGGGGCGCTTCTGGTACTCCTTCTTCGCCATCCTCTCGATCCTCTCGATGGTGATCATTTTCATCATCGGCATCCAGCCACCGAACGATTGGGCGCTGTACATCACCATCGGGTTCCTGGTCCTGACGGCCATTATCTGGTTCGGTTTCGAAGCGCGACGCTTCCAGGGGCCGCCGGTGGGCGACATGATCGTCAAGCGCCAGGCGCAAATCGCCGCGGCGGAAGCGGCGTTGAACAAACAGGCCGGGCGCTGATGCAGCAGCCCCTGTAGGAGCGAGCTTGCTCGCGATGGTCTCAAGGGCGACGCGCTGATTCAGAAAGAACGCGTTTTCGTTACCGTCCATCGCGAGCAAGCTCGCTCCTACAGGGAGTCTGGCGTTAGATGCCAGTTGATCCAAAGAGCACGGCGTTAGATGCCAGTGAAGTCAAAGCGCACGTCACAGGGTTCTCTGGCTGTTCCCGATGCCCTTGGCGATATCGATGCCCCAGTCCATCGCGGCTTCCATATCCAGCATGTGCGGTTTCGGGTCATGATTTTCGTCGATGACCGTCCCGTCAGGTCGGTAAACACCGATAAACATCCCAAGGGATCCGTCCTTCAGAATCTCGGTCCTAACCTCGATCTTGCATCCGTTGGAAAGCGTTTCCTTGTGCTGTATATGGCGTTCAGTCATTGCTGCATTCCTCCCGTCGACGTGCGGTTGCGCATTCACCTACTGGCCATGTTAGCTCAGTGCGGCCCGTTCGCGGGGTGGCCAGGACAGCGGCGCAATGCCACCTATACTACAAGCCACCGCCCCTTCGGGGTCTGCATTCCCAACAATAAAAAGCAGAGGTGGAACATGGTCTGGCAGCAAATCTACGATCCGTTCAATAGCCCGGTGTTTTCAACCATCATGGCGGCAGTGCCGGTGGTGGTGATGCTGGCAGCCTTGGCGTTTTTCCACATCAAGGCGCACCTGGCGGCACTCATGGCGCTGGGTTCGGCGTTGATCATTGCAATCTTCGCCTTCGGCATGCCGGCGAACATGGCCGGTTCCGCCGCGCTGTACGGTGCCGCCAACGGTTTGCTGCCGATCGGCTGGATCGTGCTCAACATCATTTTCCTGCACCGGCTGACGACCGAGAACGGCTCGTTCAAGGTGCTGCAGGACTCGCTGGCACGCATCACCGACGATCGACGGCTGCAGTTGCTGCTGATCGCCTTCTGCTTCGGCGCATTCTTCGAAGGGGCCGCGGGGTTCGGCACACCGGTGGCGGTCACCGGGGCCATCCTGATCGGGCTTGGGTTCTCGCCGCTGGCGGCGTCCGGCCTGGCGTTGATCGCCAACACCGCGCCGGTGGCGTTCGGCGCCCTAGGCACACCGATCATCACCCTGGCCAAGGTGACCGGGCTGGATGAAATGGAACTGTCGATGATGGTCGGTCGCCAGTTGCCGTTTTTCTCCGTGATCGTGCCGTTCTGGCTGATCTGGGCGTTTGCCGGCTGGCGCAAGATGCTGGAAATCTGGCCGGCGATCCTGGTGGCCGGAGTCAGTTTTGCCGTGCCGCAGTTCCTGGTGTCCAACTACCACGGACCGATGCTGGTGGACGTGATCGCCGCGCTGATTTCCATGGCCTGCCTGACCGGTTTCATCAAGGTCTGGAAACCGGCCACCATCCATACCTCCGCAGCGCTGTCAGGACGGGTGGACAATTCCAAGATTGACGATGAGCACGACGTCGAACCCACAGCCACCGCTACCTTCAACAGCGAAAACCGCTCGGCTGTGATGCGTGCCTGGATGCCCTGGATCGTCCTCACGGTGTTCGTCTTCGCCTGGGGCACCCAGAGTTTCAAAAACATGTTCGATACCCGTGCGGCAATCGATCCGGTCACTAATTCGGCCAAACTCGACCCGCAAGGCAAGCCGATGCGCGAGGCCAACCCGATCTTCGCCCCGACCTTGACCTTCACCACCATTCACCAGCAGATCGAGAAGGTGCCGCCGGTGGTGCCTGTGCCCAAAACCGAAGAAGCGATCTACAAATTCAACTGGTTTACCGCCACCGGCAGCGGCATCCTGCTGTCGGCCATCCTCGGCGGGTTGTTGATGGGGTATTCCATTCCTCAACTGATTCACCATTACCTGCGAACGATCTGGCTGGTGCGTTATTCGCTGATCACGATCGTGGCGATGCTTGCCCTGGGTTTTCTTACCCGTTACTCGGGGCTGGACGCCACCATGGGCCTGGCTTTCGCCGCCACGGGCATCTTCTACCCGATGTTCGGCACCCTGCTCGGCTGGCTCGGCGTGGCCCTGACCGGTTCGGACACGGCCTCCAACGTGCTGTTCGGCGGCTTGCAGCGGGTGACCGCCGAGCAACTGGGACTCAGCCCGGTGCTGATGGCGGCGGCCAACAGTTCCGGCGGGGTCATGGGCAAGATGGTCGACGCGCAGTCGATCGTGGTCGCCTCGACCGCTACGCGCTGGTACGGCCATGAAGGGGAAATCCTGCGTTACGTGTTCTTCCATTCGATCATCCTGGCCATCCTGGTCGGTGGCCTGGTGACGTTGCAGGCGTATGTAGAGCCGTTCAGCAGTATGGTCGTCGGCGGAAAGTGATCGACGCAAAACCCTGTAGGAGCTGGCTTGCCAGCGAAGGCGGCGTATCAGTCAACATCGATATTGACTGTACTGCCCTCATCGCGAGCAAGCCCGCTCCCACAGGTATCGCTGCCGTGCACGAATATTATGCCCAACACAAAACCCTGTAGGAGCGAGCTTGCTCGCGATGGACGTCAACGATAACGCGATCACCCTGAATAAACGCATCGCCCTTCAGACCATTGCCGGAACGCCGCCCGGAGCAAGCTTGCTCCTATACGTCGACCCCTGCATTCGTGGCGAGAAACGCGCGGGCGATGGTGCCTTCGTCGCAGACCAGGATGAACAGGTGCAGGGACAAGTGATCCAGGTGCTGCATCAGGTCCACCCCTCCAGCCGCAGCGTGGCCCGGACCAGCCGTTGCTCCTCGCCTTCGATTTCCTTGAGGTTGTCGCACAGGCTCTGGATGTGCGCGATGGCCGCCTTGCGCGCCTGCTCCGGCATGCGCCCGGTCACAGCGTTGTAGAGTCGCGCGTGGTGGCGGTCGATCTGGCGCTTTTGCGGTTCGCGGTGGTAGAGGTTGTTGACCGAGGCAAACACCGTGTTGAGCAGCAAGTCGGTCAGCGAGCGCAAGGTCTGCACCAGCACCGGGTTGTGCGAAGCCTCGCAGATGGCCAGGTGAAACGCATGATCGAGCCGGGCATGGTCGCTCGCTTGCAGCGGATGGTTATGAGCATCGATCAATGCCTCATACGCACGAGTGATCAGGACAAAGTCGGCGTCGGTGCCGCGCAAGGCCGCCAGGCGCGCGGATTCGCCCTCGAGCAGGCTGCGCACTTCGAACAGATCATAAAGGGTGCGTGGCTGCGAGCTGAACAGGTGCATCAGCGGCGATACCCCACCGTGACCGGAAAGGTCGGCGACGAATGAGCCCTTGCCCTGTTCGGTCCGGATAATGCCGCGGGCGCGCAACAGCTTCAGCCCTTCGCGCAGTGCCGTGCGCGAGACGCCGAGTTTTTCCGTCAGGCGCCGCTCCGACGGCAACAGCTGCCCGGTCTTGAGCACCCCGTCGACGATCAGCCGTTCGATGCGCTCACAAACCACGTCCGCGACTTGCGGGTTACGACTCGTTCCTGGGTTTTCCATTAACTCTCCAACTGGTATGACCAGCTGCACAAACTTAATCAGACTCCCGCAGACACACTTATAAGCTGATGTTCTATAGAGTGTTTTTCAGACATGACGGGGAATTTAGAATAAAAAACTGGTTCGACCAGTCAAACAACGCATAGACAGTAGACCGCCTCGGACCAATGATGCAAGTGAGCGTTATCCGCAAACAGGGCTCTAATAAAAACAACCGAGTGCCGTGAACCGCCTATGAACATCCTCTACGATGAACGCGTCGACGGTGTCTTGCCTGATGTCGACAGGGCCGCACTGATCCAGGCGCTGCAAACGCGCTTGCCGGATCTGGAAATCCTGCATCAGCGCGAAGAACTCAAGCCGTACGAATGCGACGGACTCTCTGCCTATCGCACCACGCCGATGCTGGTGGTGCTGCCACGTCACCTCGACGAGGTGCAAGGCGTGCTGCGTGTCTGCCACGAACTGCAGGTCCCGGTGGTCGCCCGCGGCGCCGGCACCGGTTTGTCCGGCGGTGCGTTGCCCCTGGAAAAAGGCGTGCTGTTGGTGATGGCGCGCTTCAACAACATCCTGCACATCGACCCCGCCGCCCGCACCGCCCGGGTCCAGCCGGGGGTGCGCAACCTGGCGATATCCCAGGCGGCGGCACCGTTCGGCCTGTACTACGCGCCGGACCCTTCCTCGCAGATCGCCTGCTCCATCGGCGGCAACGTCGCGGAAAACGCCGGTGGCGTGCATTGCCTGAAGTACGGGCTGACCGTGCACAACCTGCTCAAGGTCGACATCCTCACCGTCGATGGCGAGCACCTGAGCCTGGGGTCGAACGCCCTCGACTCGCCGGGGTTCGATCTGCTGGCACTGTTCACCGGCTCCGAAGGCATGCTCGGGGTGATCACCGAAGTCACGGTCAAGCTGCTGCCCAAACCGCAGACCGCCAAGGTGCTGCTGGCGGCGTTCGACTCGGTAGAAAAGGCCGGGCGCGCCGTGGGTGACATCATTGCCGCCGGCATCATCCCCGGCGGCCTGGAAATGATGGACAACCTGGCCATACGCGCCGCCGAAGACTTCATCCACGCCGGCTATCCGGTGGATGCCGAAGCCATTCTGCTGTGCGAACTCGATGGCGTCGAAGCCGACGTCCATGACGACTGCGACCGCGTGCGCCAAGTACTGGAACAGGCCGGCGCCACCGAAGTGCGCCTGGCTAAAGACGAGGCCGAGCGCGTGCGCTTCTGGGCCGGGCGCAAGAATGCGTTCCCGGCGGTGGGCCGGCTCTCCCCGGATTATTACTGCATGGACGGCACCATCCCGCGTCGCGAACTGCCCGGCGTGCTGCAAGCCATTGCCGCACTATCGGCCGAGTACGAACTGCGGGTGGCCAACGTGTTCCATGCCGGTGACGGCAACATGCACCCGCTGATTCTGTTCGATGCCAACCAACCCGGCGAACTCGATCGCGCCGAAGCCCTGGGCGGCAAGATCCTCGAATTGTGCGTCAAGGTCGGTGGCAGCATTACCGGAGAACACGGTGTGGGCCGGGAGAAAATCAATCAGATGTGCGCGCAGTTCAACAGCGATGAGCTGACCCTGTTTCACGCGGTCAAGGCGGCCTTCGATCCCAGTGGCTTGCTCAACCCCGGCAAGAACATACCGACGCTGCACCGTTGCGCCGAGTTTGGCGCCATGCACGTTCACATGGGGCAGATGCCCTTCCCTGAACTGGAGCGTTTCTGATGCTTGGCGAACACAATATGGATGACAGCGGCACCCTGTTGGAACAAGTCAACCAGGCTTTGCAAAACGCCACGCCGTTGCGCATTCAGGGTTCCAACAGCAAGGCGTTCCTGGGGCGCATCGTCGCCGGCGAAGTGCTCGACACGCGCACGCACCGGGGCATCGTCAGCTACGACCCGACCGAACTGGTGATCACCGTCCGCTGCGGCACACCATTGGCCGAACTCGCGCAAGTGCTGGACGCGGCGCAGCAGATGCTGCCCTGCGAACCGCCATCCTTCGGCGACGACGCCACCGTGGGGGGCATGATCGCCAGCGGGCTGTCGGGCCCCCGCCGTCCCTGGTCAGGCTCGGTACGGGACTTCGTGCTCGGCACCCGGGTCATCACCGGGCTCGGCAAGCATTTGCGATTCGGTGGCGAAGTGATGAAGAACGTCGCCGGCTACGACCTGTCGCGCCTGATGGCCGGCAGCTACGGCGCCCTGGGCGTGATCACCGAAGTCTCGCTCAAGGTCCTGCCCAAACCGCGGCAATGCTTGAGCATCAGCCTCGACATGGACAGCAATCGCGCCCTGCTGCGCCTGGCGGAATGGGGCCAGCAACCGCTGCCGATCAGTGCTGCCTGTCACGACGGCCAGCGCCTGCACCTGCGGCTCGAGGGTGGCGAAGGTTCGGTGACGGCGGCCCATGACCGCTTGGGTGGCGAGGTGCTGGATGCTTCTTATTGGGCGGATCTCAACGAACATCGCTTGAGTTTCTTCGACGAGGACCAGCCACTCTGGCGTCTGTCGGTGCCGCACAACACCCCTAGGCTGTCCCTGCCCGGCCGGCAGCTGATCGATTGGGGCGGCGCACAGCGCTGGCTCAAATCCGACGCCGAGGCCTCGTTCATCCGCTCGATCGTCGAAGAGGTCGGCGGGCATGTGACCTGCTACAGCCACGGTCTGGTCGACAGCCCGTTCCAGCCGCTGCCGGAGGCACTGATGCGTTACCACCGCAGCCTCAAGCGGCAACTCGATCCCCGGGGCATCTTCAACCCCGGTCGCCTGTACGCGGAGCTTTGACCCATGCAAACCACCTTGAGCGAACAGGCTCGCCAACTGCCCCGCGCCGAAGAAGCCGAAAGCATCCTGCGCACCTGTGTGCACTGCGGTTTCTGCAACGCCACCTGCCCGACCTATCAATTGCTCGGCGATGAACTGGATGGCCCCCGCGGTCGTATCTATTTGATCAAACAGGTGCTGGAAGGCAACGAAGTCACCCGGAAAACCCAACAGCACCTGGATCGCTGCCTGTCCTGCCGTAACTGTGAAACCACCTGCCCTTCCGGTGTCGACTACCACAACTTGCTCGACATCGGCCGCGCGGTGGTCGATGCCGCCGTGCCGCGTTCGATCGACCAGCGTCTGTTGCGCGAAGGCTTGCGCGGCGTCGTGCCCAATCCGCGACTGTTCAAGGCGCTGGTGAGCAGCGGCCAGGTGTTCCGCGCGTTGCTGCCCACTGCTTTGCAGGCCAAGCTGCCGCGCCGCGTTTACCCCGGCCAAGCCGCGCCCGGTCACCCGCCACGCCCCGGCAGGTACTGATGCTCGAAGGCTGCGTGCAGCCGAGCCTGTCGCCCAATACCAATGCCGCCACGGCACGCGTGCTGGATCGGCTGGGGATCAGCGTCACGGCCACCCGCGAGGCAGGCTGCTGCGGCGCCGTGGACTATCACCTCGACGCCCAGGCCGCCGGCCTCGATCGCGCCCGGCGCAACATCGACGCCTGGTGGCCAAGCATTGAAAACGGCGCCGAAGCCATTGTGCACCACCGCCAGCGGTTGCGGCGCCTTCATCAAGGACTACGGGCACCTGCTCAGCGCCGACCCGGCCTATGCCGAGAAGGCGAAAAAGGTCAGCTCCCTGGCCAAGGACCTGGTCGAAGTGCTGCGCGACGAGCCGCTGGAAAAGCTTGGCGTGCACAGCGACCAGCGCCTGGCGTTTCATTGCCCCTGCACCTTGCAGCACGCACAGAAACTCGGTGGCGCGGTCGAGGCCATCCTGACCCGCCTGGGCTTCAACCTCACCTCCGTGCCCGACGGCCACCTGTGCTGCGGCTCCGCGGGCACCTATTCAGTGACCCAACCCGAACTGTCCCGGCAACTGCGCGACAACAAGCTCAATGCCCTGGAAAGCGGACATCCCGACGTCATCGTCACCGCCAATATCGGCTGTCAGTCGCACCTCGACGGTGCGGGCCGAACCCCGGTCAGGCACTGGATCGAACTGGTCGAAGCCGCATTGCCTTAACCCAACCCTGGAGAATTATATGAAAAGCAAAGCCGTACTGAGTCAGACCGAAGTCAGCCAGATCCTCGCTGCCGCCCGCACCGAAGCCCAGAACAACCAGTGGGCCGTGACCATCGCGATCGTCGACGACGGCGGTCACCCGCTGGCCCTCGAACGCCTCGACGGTTGCGCCCCGATCGGCGCCTACATCGCCACCGAAAAAGCCCGCACTTCGGCCCTGGGTCGGCGCGAGTCCAAAGGCTACGAAGAGATGGTCAACGGTGGACGCCACGCCTTCCTGTCAGCGCCCCTGCTGACCTCCCTGGAAGGCGGTGTGCTGATCATCGTCGTCGGCCAGGTCATCGGTGCCGTCGGGGTGTCCGGGGTCAAGGCCGAGCAGGATGCGCAGGTGGCCAAGGCCGGGGCGCAATGCCTGAACTGAATTGAGCCGGGCGCTGTTCGCGCTCGATAAACAGTGTGTGATGGAGATGTAAAAAGTGACCGATTTCGTCAACTGCCAAGGCCTCAGGGTCGCGCCCGTCCTGCAACGTTTCGTTGAGGTGGACGTGCTGCCGGGCACCGGTCTGGACCCGCAGGCATTCTGGGGTGGATTCGCCGCGCTGGTGCATGAACTGGCGCCGCAAAACCGCGCGCTGCTGGCCGAACGGGATCGCCTGCAAGCCGAACTGGATACCTGGCACCGCGCCCACCCGGGACCGGTGAGCGACATGCAGGCCTATCGCGATTTCCTCAGCGGCATCGGTTACCTGCAAACGCCACCGGCTGAGGTCAAGGTCAGCACCGCCAACGTCGATACGGAAATCAGCTTGCAGGCCGGACCGCAACTGGTGGTCCCGGCCGTCAACGCGCGTTATGCACTCAATGCCGCCAATGCGCGCTGGGGATCGTTGTACGACGCACTCTATGGCACCGACGTCATCTCGAACGACGGAGGCGCCGAGCCGGGCGGTACCTACAATCCCGCTCGCGGGTCGAAAGTCATCGCGTTTGCCCGGGCGTTCCTCGACCAGGCTTTTGCCTTGAGCAGCGGCTCCCATGCAGCGGTGACCCGTTACCAGATCGAAGACGGCACCCTGCAGGCCACCTTGAACGATGGCAGCCTGACCGGTCTGGCCGACGCCGCGCAATACATCGGCTTCCAGGGCCCGCCGGCCGACCCGGTGGCCATCCTGCTGAAAAACAATGACCTGCACGTGGAGATCCAGATCGACCGGCAGAGCGTCATCGGTCAGGCCGACACCGCCGGGGTCAAGGACCTGCTGCTGGAGGCGGCGCTCTCGACCATCATCGATTGCGAAGACTCGGTGGCCGCGGTCGACGCCGACGACAAGGTGCAGGTCTACCGCAATTGGCTGGGCCTGATGAAGGGCGACCTGCAAGAGGACCTGCAGAAAAACGGCAAGACCATCACCCGCCGGCTGAATCCGGACCGCGAGTACACCGCCGCCGACGGCGCTGCCTTGAAGCTGCACGGGCGTTCACTGCTGTTCATCCGCAACGTCGGGCACTTGATGACCAGCCCGGCGATTCTCGACCAAAGCGGGCTGGAAATTCCGGAAGGGATTCTCGACGGAGTCGTCACCAGCCTGATCGCCCTGCATGACCTGCAACGCCGCGGCAACTCCCGCACCGGCAGCGTCTACATCGTCAAGCCGAAAATGCACGGCCCAGCCGAAGTGGCCTTCGCCGAGCAGTTGTTCAGCCGCATCGAAGACCTGCTGCAGCTCGAACGCCACACCCTGAAAATGGGCATCATGGACGAAGAGCGCCGCACCAGTGTCAACCTCAAGGCCTGCATTGCCGCCGCGTCCTCACGCGTCGCCTTCATCAACACCGGCTTCCTCGATCGCACCGGCGACGAGATGCACACCGCCATGCAAGCCGGCGCGATGCTGCGCAAGGGCGACATGAAAAGCACGCCGTGGATCGAGTCCTACGAGCGTAATAACGTGCTGGTTGGCCTGGACTGCAACCTGCGTGGCCGCGCGCAGATCGGTAAAGGCATGTGGGCCATGCCGGACCGGATGGCCGACATGCTGAAACAGAAAGTCGCCCACCCGCAAGGCCGGCGCCAACACCGCCTGGGTGCCTTCGCCAACCGCCGCGACCCTGCATGCGCTGCATTACCACCAGGTCAAGGTGCGCGGCGTGCAGGAGAAGCTCGAACACACCGATTTCAATGGTGTCAGCCAGTCGTTGCTGGAGGGCTTGCTCAGCGTGCCGGTAGTGACCGAGCCATCCTGGTCGGCGGACGAGATTCGTCAGGAGGTCGAAAACAACGCGCAAGGCTTGCTGGGGTACGTGGTGCGTTGGGTCGAACAAGGCATCGGCTGCTCCAAGGTTCCCGATATCCACAACGTAGGGCTGATGGAAGACCGCGCGACCCTGCGCATTTCCAGCCAGCACATGGCCAACTGGCTGCTGCACGGCGTGATCACCCGGGACCAGACTGTCGAGATATTGCAGCGCATGGCACGGGTGGTCGACGAACAGAATGCCGGCGATCCCCTGTACACGCCGATGGCGCCTGACTTCGAACAGTCGGTGGCGTTCCAGGCGGCGTGTGCGCTGGTGTTCGAAGGTGGCGCGCAGCCCAATGGCTACACCGAACCGTTGCTGCACAAATTCCGGCAGCGGTTCAAACAGCGCTGAACCTGTGTAGGAGCCGGCTTGCCGGCGAAGGCGTCTTCATGGCCACTGCAAGGCTTGGGGCCGCCTTCGCTGGCAAGCCAGCTCCTACACGATCACCTGCGCACCGCTGAACTGCGAAAAACGCCAACCCCTGTAGGAGCCGGCTTGCCGGCGAAGGCGTCTTCATGGCCACTGCAAGGCTTGGAGCCGTCTTCCGCTGGCAAGCCAGCTCCTACACCATCAACTGCACACCGCGTGGATTGTGAAAACCGCCAAACCCTGTAGGAGCCGGCTTGCCGGCGAAGGCGTCTCCATTGGCGCTGCAAGACTCGAGGCCGCCTTCGCTGCGGTGCGGCGCCCGACAAGCCAGCCTCTACAATTGTCAGGCCGTGTGGTAAACGACCCGACCTTCGATCACTGCCCCTCGGAAAGTTTTGTATTTGGTATGCGCAACGTACGCCGAGCAATCAGAATGGCCATGAGCGCCAAGCCGAACGTCACCCACGAAACCAGCCCGATCCCACCCTCGAATGCCCTTGCGGCCTGCGCCATCAATTCTCTCCCTTGATCAGCCGACAAGTCTGCCGCCACATGATGGGCGCCAGATAGCGTCTCACTTGCCAGCATCATCTGCACATCGCTCAGAAACCCCGGAAGTTGCAACGCACCGCGATAGTAGGCCGTGACGAGACCACCGAGTACTGTCGTACCCAACACCACGCCCACTTCATAGGCCGTTTCGCTAATGGCAGACGCCGCGCCCGCCTTTGCCGGTGGTGCGGCTGACAAAATCACATCATTGGACACCGTCGCGATCGCACCCACACCGATGTTCAGCAAGGCAAACGCCACGACCAAAACGGTCAGGTTGCTGCCCATGCTGGCGACCAGCAAAAATGCCGCTCCAGCAAACGCCATGAGAATCGGTACCAGCACATGCACTTGAACTCGCTGCGCGACAGGCACCACCGCCATCCCCACCACAATCGCCATGACTTGACCCGGTATCAACGCGAGACTGGCACTCAAGGGCGACATCTGGAGAACAATCTGCAGGAACTGAGTAGTGAAAAATACGAAGCCTACGAGGAATGCCAGGCTCATCAAATTGATCAGCACGGAACCGCTGAAGGTGCCGTTGCGGAACAGACTCAGGTCCATCAGCGGCACAGGCAATCGTAACTGCCGATGCACAAACATCCAGCCAGCAACGGCGCCTGCTGCAAATGCTGACAACGCCATCCAGTCGATACCATTGCTGGCGCTGTGTTTAATGCCATAAACAATGGCGCCCAATGCTGCCGTCGACTGCAGAATACTTATCGGATCCAGCGGCCCTGATGTATCTCGATCGGATTCGGGCAACAACAGAGGTCCCAACACCAGCAGCGGCACCAACACGGGTACCGCCAACAGGAAAATCGACCCCCAACTGAAAAACTCCAACAACACCCCACCCACCAAAGGACCGAGTGCCGATCCCACGGTCAAGGTCGTAGCCCAGATCGCGACCGCCAGTCGCCGTTCTTCTCGATCTTCGAACACCGAACGTATCAACGCCAGCGTTGACGGCATCAACATCGCGCCGAAAATACCCATGCATGCTCGCCCGGCAATCAGTTGCAGGGCGGTATCGGAATACGCCGTCAGCACCGACATTATGGCAAAACCCAAAGACCCAGCCAGCAGCAACTTACGATGGCCGATTCGATCCCCCAGACTCCCCATCGACACCAGCAATCCCGCCAAGACCAGCGAGTAAGCATCGATCATCCACAATTGCTGGCTAGCGCTGGGGTGTAGAGCTTCGGCGATCTTTGGCAGCGCGAATCCAAGCACTGTGTTGTCTACTGTCACTAGTAATACGGGTAGCATCAGCACGCTTAGGGCTAACCACTGTTTTGCTCTGCTTTGTGCTGCATCTCCTGCCAGGGTCATTAGAGACAATCCTTATCATGTAAGTAAATTCACTTCCCTCCTTGGAAGAAAAAGACCTTTTTATAATTTCGATACATTAAAACTCCATCAACTATTTGTTTCATATTGTATCTTCGAGACAACTCAAACACTTTCGAGTCAAATAACTAAACATCCAGTTAACTAACTGCCTTTGCTGAATCGAGGAAGGTAAAAGACAAAAGACAAGGACCAAACCTAATATCTGCCATAAAGGCGCTGAACATGCAGGAGCGAACCGGCGAAGGCGTCTTCATGGGCGGTGCAAGACTTGAGGCGGTCTTCGCTGCGGTGCGGCGATCCGACAAGCCCGCTCCTACACCATCGGCTACGCTCGATAATCATCGCTCACATCGTCGAGCCAACAGACATTCGACCCGCCCCAAAGGAAGCGCACAGATGACCCGTCTCACTGCGAAAGACTTCGCCCCGGAACTGCTCGAACTGTACGACCACTACGCCCACGGCAAGATCAACCGGCGCGAGTTTCTCGATCGTGCGGCGTTGTTCACCCTGGGCGGTTTGACGGCCAGCGCGCTCCTCGCCACGCTGAGCCCGAACTATGCGCTTGCCGAGCAGGTCGAGTTTACCGACCCGGACATCATCGCCGAGTACGTCACCTACCCCTCGCCCAAGGGCAACGGGCAGGTCCGTGGTTATCTGGTGCGCCCGGCGAAGGCCGGCGGCAAGGTGCCAGGGGTGGTGGTCGTGCATGAAAACCGTGGGCTCAACCCGTACATCGAGGATGTCGCGCGGCGCGTGGCCAAGGCCGGTTTCATCGCCCTGGCCCCCGATGGCCTGACCTCGGTCGGCGGCTATCCGGGCAACGATGACAAAGGCCGGGAGCTGCAGGCGACCGTCGACCCTGAAAAGCTCATGAACGATTTTTTCGCCGCCATCGAGTGGCTGATGAAGCACGACGCAACTACTGGCAAAGTCGGCATCACCGGATTCTGTTACGGCGGTGGCGTAGTCAATGCCGCGGCCGTGGCTTATCCGGAACTGGGGGCTGGCGTGTCCTTTTATGGCCGCCAGGCAGAGGCCAGGGACGTCCCCCGGATCAAGGCGCCCTTGATGCTGCACTATGGCGAACTGGATGCCCGGATCAACGAAGGCTGGCCGGCCTATGAGAAGGCGTTGAAAGCCGCGGGCAAGACCTACGAAGCCTACATTTATCCGGGCGCCAACCACGGTTTCCATAACGACTCCACGCCCCGGTACGACGACGCGGCGGCGCGGTTGGCCTGGGACCGGACGCTGGGATGGTTTCGGCGGTATCTGGTTTAGCGGTGAGTTCGGTTCATGACTCACACACTGCTCGATTGATGCAGGGTTGCTCCTCCGTCTCCATCAGCAACTGATCCACCACCGCCGACAGCGCGGCTTGCACATCCCCGGTGCTCCCCACGACTTGTCGGTAGAGGCTGCGCTGTCGCTCGGCACTGGTACCGTCCCGCAGAATCCGGCGCGCCTGGGGAAACACCTCCTCCACACCCATGGCCTGCGCGGCGTCGCCAAAGATCTGCTCGGCCATGAACAACCACTGCTCGGCAGAGAAAGGCCGGTCGTAACCCTCGACGATGAAGGACGCGTGAATGCCAAATCGTTTCGCCCGCCAGCGATTTTCCTGGAGGATCCATCGCGATTGCTGTGACCAGGTTGATCCGGGGCGGCGTTGATCGATGGCCCAGGCGACCAGTAATCGAAACAGAGAGGCGATGCACAGGGCATCCTCCAGGCGCGGGCACGCATCCGTCATCCGCAGCTCCAGGGTCGGAAACCGGGTCGCCGGTCGTACCCCCCACCAGCATTCGCTGGCCTGGCGGATGGCGCCGGTGCGGATCAGCAAGGCGACGTAGGCGTCATAGGCAGCTTGATCTTCGAAGTACTCGGGAACGCCCATCCTCGGCCACTCATCACAGGCCGTCTGGCGATAGCTCATGAAGCCGCTGTCGGCACCGTTCCAAAAGGGCGAGGAGCTGCTCAGCGCCAGCAACAACGGCATCCACGGCAAGACCTCGTTCATCACGCAAATGCGATCCAGATGGCCCGGCACCTCAACATGCACATGCAGACCGGATAGCAGGCTACGCCAGGCGACGTGCTGGTAGTCTTCGAACAGTTTGAGAAAGTGCATCTGCTCCGTGGCCTGTTGCGTACGCCAGTCCGCCAAAGGGTGACTGCCGGCCGTGAGCAATCCCAGACCATAGGACGCAAGTGCGAGCCGCAACTCTTGGCGAGCAGAACCCAGGTACTGTGTGGCTTGCGCCAGGCTGGTGAAGATCGGGGAAGCGACTTCGATCTGCCCCTGGAACATCTCAAGGGCAAAACACTCGCCCAGCACCGCCTTGCACGCGTCGATCGCCGCGCCGGGGGGCTTGCCGGACATGCACCGGGAATTCAGGTCGGTGATGAAGTATTCCTCTTCGATGCCAAACTTCAGGTGTCGGTTCATCCCTGCGCCCCTCAGTGATAGTCCTCGCCCGCGACCGCGCGCAGATACGCCTGATCCGCCTCGATTCGCAGGTCGCGCCACTCTTCCCAACTGACCATGCCCTGACGATCCATCTCGTCCGACTGTCGTAACAGCTCTTCATGGTAGGCATCGGGCGATTCCATGCGCAGCGCGATGTTTTCCAGCGCCCGGTGCCAGCCATCCAATGCACAAAGTCGCCGCTCCTCGGCCTGCGTCAGCAGGTTTCTGAATGAGTTCATGGCCGTGGACTTCCAGAGTGATTTTGTGAGGTTATTTTGGGAATGGAGCTATCGCCTGCGACATAGGTTCATGAAGGCCGACAAGAGGTGTAAAGGCGGCAGCAAAAATTCTCGAACTCGGCCCCGGGTGCTGCATCCAATGTGTAGGCCAACCGAGGTAAGCGCGATGAACAACGACGACCGCGACAACGACATCCAATCCCCAGCCACGTCGAACGCCCCGCCCACTGATGCATCCGGCAAGCCGGTCAATGTGGTGGAACGAGATATTGAGGACAGGGACAGCGACACCAAAGGGGTGGATGAAAGCATTACGCCCTGTTCCACTCGAACCAAGGAGCAGGACGCCGAGGAGCTCAGGAAAAAAATTGCCGAGATAGAACGCAAGGTGGCGGATGGTAACTAGCGGAGTATTCAGTAGGCGTCCACCTCGCCAGCGACGTCAGGGACGAGCTGATTGGGCCGCGACTGGCGAGGGGAACAACTAGACATTAGCTCAATATTCGTAGATGTCGCATGCGCCATGATCGCGGCCGCGGCTTTTTGTGCTTTTCAGACGAACCACCCGCCGGGGCGTTGGCAAACCCGGCGATTGCAGTGATGATCCTCGCACAGGTAAGATTGAGAACGATTCACACTCACATCTGGAAAGCCACCGGTGCAATCTCCTCCGACCAGCAAGCTGGGCTTCTTTTTCAGCGACCATCATCGCTGGCTGCTGCAGCATATCCAGCGTCGCCTGCGCAACCACGCGGACGCCGAGGACACTGCCGCCGATACGTTTTGCCAGATGCTGACAGCCCGCGTCGACCCCGACAGCATCGAACAACCTCGCGCCTACCTGTCGACCATCGCCCGCCGGTTGATCTTCGATCGGCATCGGCGGCGCAAGCTGGAGTTGGCCTACCTGGAACGCCTGTCCACGGTGCCGGAGGCGCTGGCACCCTCCCCCGAAGAACAGTTGCAGCTGATCGAGGCGCTGGTCGCCATCGACCGGGCCATCGATGGCTTGCCGCTGGTGGTCAAGGCGACCTTTCTCTACAGCCAACTGGACGGGCTGAGTTATGTGGCCATTGCGCAAAAGCTCGGGTTGTCGGAACGCACGGTCAGCCGTTACATGAAACAGGCACTGCGCCAGTGCTATCTCAGCGAGATGGCGCCATGAGCAGACCACAGCTGGACCCCGTCAGCGAGCAAGCCATTGACTGGATGGTGAGCCTGCGCGCCGGCAAGCCGGACGCCGCGTTGCAGGCGCGGTTCAACGCCTGGTTGGCGATGGATCCCGCGCATGCCCAGGCCTGGGCAAAATTGCAGGAGCGACTCGGTGGGTCCTTCAACACGGTGCGCGCCCTGGATCGACGCGTGCCCGGGCAGGCCGGCGAAGCGCGCCAACTGCTGTTGCAGCCCCACGGTTCGCGACGTGATGCGTTGCGTGTGATCGCCGGCCTGGGCCTGCTCGGCGGCGGTTTGTGGCTGGGCGCGCGCAGCCCGCTGGGTGACTCGCTGCTGGCGGACCTGCACACCGGGCGCGGCCAGCGTCAGGATTTCACGCTGACCGACGGCAGCCGCCTGAGCCTGAATGCCGACAGCGCGGTGGACTTGCAATTCGACGAGCAGCAACGGCTGGTGATTCTGCGTCACGGCGAACTGATGATTCAGGTGGCGGCCGATCCCCGGCGCCCACTGCGGGTGCGCACCGCCCAGGGTGAAATACGCGCACTGGGCACGCGTTTCCTGGTGTCTCAGGAGCAGGACGCCAGTCGTGTGGTCGTGCTGCAGCATTCAGTCCAGGCCCGGTTGATCGACGGCACGACGCTGGACCTGCAAGAAGGTCAGTCAGCCCTGATTAACGCCCGCCACATTACCCCCGTTGTCGGCGACCAGCGCCATCGCGCCGATTGGCTCAGCGGACGGCTGAATGTGCTGGACGAACCTCTGGAGCAGGTTGTCGAGGCGCTGCGCCCGTACAGCCGCGGATTTGTGCGCGTCTCGCCCGAGGTTCGGCACTTGCGCGTCCAGGGTGTATTCCCGCTCGACGACCCCGACCGAACCTTCACCGCGCTGGCTGAAACCCTGCCGATACGGGTCGATCGCTACAGCCCCTGGTTGACGCTGATTTGGGCGAAATAGTCGTGCAGAAAAATTTATTTTGAAAATCACTCTCATTCGTGTCCGGTTTTCATTTCTCGTCCCACCTATCTCCTGACACTTCCACACCATCAGGAGAATGCTGTGTTCAACCCGTGGCCCCACCCCCTTTGCATCGCCGTTGCCCTGGCAACCCTGGCAAGCCCTGCCCTGGCCCAGGACCTGTCCTTCAACCTGCCGGCCGGCCCCCTCGCCAGCACGCTGAATGCAATCGCCAGCCAAAGCGGGCATATCGTTTCACTGGAGCCTTCGCTGGTTCAGGGGAAACAGGCGCCGGCAGTGATCGGCCAGATGCCCGCCGCCGAGGCGATGCAAAGGGCACTGTCGGGCAGCGGCCTGCAGTTGCGCGTCACCGAGCAAGGCAACTTCAGCGTCGAACCGGCCACGGACAGCAACGCCGCGCTGCAACTGGCGTGCCACCAACATCGTCGAACGCAGTGTCGATGCCACCACCGAAGGCTCGGGCTCCTACGCCGCACGGGCGGTGACCATCGGCAAGGGCACCCACACGCTCAAGGAAATTGCGCAGTCGGTCACCGTGATGACCCGCAAGCAGATGGACGACCAGGGCCTGACCGACCTCAAGGACGCCGCCAACCAGACCACTGGACTGGTCGGCGTCCAGGGTGTGGGCAAAGGCATGATCCTGACCTCGCGTGGCTTCCAGATCGATGACTGGCAGTACGACGGCGTGCCGATCCCGCGCAACACCTACGCGCTGGGCAACTGGGCCACCCAGGACTTGATCTTCTTTGATCGCATGGAAGTGCTGCGCGGTGCGTCCGGCTTGCTCCAGGGCACCGGCAGCCCCGGCGGTGCGATCAACCTGGTGCGCAAGCGCGGCCAGAACGCACCCACCGTGACGCTCACCGGCAAGGCCGGCTCCTGGGACCATTATGGCCTGCAACTGGACGCCGGCGGACCGCTGAACCAGACCGGCACCGTGCGTGGCCGCTTCGTCGCCGACGAAGACCAGAGCCAATCCTTCATCGACTATGAATGGAGCAAGACCCACTCGTTGTACGGCGCGCTGGACTTCGATCTGCGCGAAGACACCACCCTGGGCGTGGCCGTCAGCCGCTCCGACGGCGAGTCGCGACCGATGATCCGCGGCCTGCCCCGCTACGCTGACGGCAGCCCGCTCGACGTGCCGCGTTCGACCTACACCGGTGCGCGCTGGAACCATTCGCAGATCGATGTCACCACGGTCTACACCGATCTGGAACACCGTTTCAACGACGACTGGGCCTTCAAGGTCGGCGCGGTGCGCATGACGGAAGACAACCAGGCGAAAAACCAACGGCTGCAAACCTCCGGCGACGGCCTCAATGCCGATGGCAGCGGCGTGCAATACGCCGACTTCGTCTCGGACTTCGACGCCACCAAGATCGGTCTGGACATGAACCTCGTCGGACGCTTCGAAGCCTTGTCGATGGAGCAGGAGATCATGCTGGGCGGCAACTACTCCAAGTACACCTCGGACGACCGTTTTGCGCGGACCTTCAACAACAGCAGCGACACGATCTTCGGCATCGATCATGACCGGCCTGAAATCAGCTACGACGGCTTGCTCAATACCCCCGGTGGCCGTGCGACCCCGAGCAAATACGACATCCGGCAAAAAGGCCTGTACGGCAGTTGGCGAGTCAAGCCGATCGAGCCGCTGACCCTGGTGCTCGGCGCCCGGGTCAGCTGGTACGACTACAGTTACAAATCGGCGACCCAGGTCGCGTTCAGCGACGTCGCTATCGACGACTTGCCAAGCACCACCAACGAAACCGGGGAAGTCACGCCCTACGCCGGCATCGTCTACGACCTGAACCGCGAATGGGCGGTCTATGCCAGCTACACCGACGTGTTCGAACCCCAGACTGCACGCACCACGAGCGGCTCGGTGCTCAAGCCGGTGATCGGCAGCAACTACGAAATCGGTCTCAAGGGCGAGCTGCTGGATGGCCGGGTCAATACGTCCCTGGCGGTGTTCCGTTACGACCAGGAGAATCGAGCGGTCAACGACGTCGCCTCGGGTTTCGCCTGCGACGGCTGGTACTGCTCGACGGCCTCCGGCAAGGTTCGCAGCCAGGGCATCGAGGCCGAAATCAGCGGCGAAGTACTCAGCGGCCTGCAACTGTTCGCCGGCTACACCTACAACACCACCAAATACCTCGAAGACCCGGTCGACGAAGGCCGGGTCTTCAGCCAGTGGACGCCGAAACACATGCTGCGGGTCTGGAGCGACTATCAGTTCAGCGGCGACTGGAGCCGGGCCAGCACCGGGCTGGGTTTCACCACCCAAAGCCACACCCTGGGTTACGAACGCACGTATGAGGTGCCGGGCTACACCGTATGGAACGCCCGCCTCGGCTATCAACTGACCCCGGAGATCGGCCTGGCATTGAACGCCAACAACCTGTTCGACAAGCGCTATTACACCGCGGGGTACGACCAGCTCAATGGCAACAACAACTTTGGTGATCCGCGCAATGTCATGTTCAGCGTGAAATACACCCCCACGTTCTAACCCCGAAAACCGCATTTTCTGTAGGAGCCGGCTTGCTGGCGAAGGCGTACTCAACGGCCGCCTTCGC
>NZ_MULM01000090.1:0-22639 GCF_002029345.1 Pseudomonas sp. VI4.1 | reverse complement strand
ACCGATCCCCCTGTAGGAGCCGGCTTGCTGGCGAAGGCGTCTGCATGGGCGATGCAAGGCTTGAGGCCGCTTCGCTGGCAAGCCAGCTCCTACAAGGATTTCTGCGAGCCCCTGGATTTGGGTACCCCGATTACCTGTAGGAGCTGCCGCAGGCTGATCTTTTGAGGTTATTTGGGGTAGAGCGGCGGCAACCCGCTGTCGCCCACCGGGTCATGCACCCGATCGGCAATCGGGATCGCCTTGATTGCCCGCCACAGATCCTCACCCTGCCAATGCTGGCCGGTTTCGCTGTAGAGCGCGCCGTTCAGCCCGTCGAGGGCGTCGGACAACGGTACGAAGCGGGCGGCCATGTCGGCCAGGGTTTCCGGTTGCTGCCGCGCCCAGGCGTCCAGGGCCTGGCGTGTGGCGTGGGTGTCATTGGCCTGACAGGCGCGCTTGAGGTCGTTCGAGCACGGTGCGCGGCTCGGGCCGGTCTGCGCGACACGCAGGATCGCCGGCTGCCAGCGGGCGCGCCACCACAGGCCGAAGCCCAGCACGGTGCTGCAGGCGAGGATCAGGGTACTGAGTTTCCAGCGCCAGAGTGTCTGGCTGTCGACGGCGGAAACGAGGGGCGCTGTGCCGGCCGGGGTGTCGACCAGGCTCGGATTGTTCGCCACTTGCAGGGTCTGGGCCGGCAGACTGCTGTGTTCCAGGTGATCCTCCAAGGTGTTCCACCAGGTCACTTCCACCGCAGGCAACTCGATGGCGCCGCTGCGGGTCGGCACCAGGGCTTCGCGGTCTTCACGACTGCCCGATCAGGCCGCGCTCGCGGTTATGGTTGCCCAGCACCGGTTGATCCGGGTAGCGCCGCAAGCCGTTGACATCGGTGGCGGGCAATGGCGGCAGTTGTGAACTGGCCAGGCCCTCGGCCTTCACCGTCAGGCGGCGGGTCAGCGAATCGCCCACCTGCGCGTGATCCGGTGGCGGGTTCCAGCTTTCGCTCAGGCTCAGGCTTCGGGCCGGCAGCCAGGGCACGTCGGCCGGGTAAGCGTCCGGTTTGGCCTTGACCGCCAGCATGATTTCGGAGGAGCTGACGCGCATCAGCTTGCCGGATTTGGGTACCTGGGAGGTGGCGTCCACCAGG
The DNA here is from genome assembly GCF_002029345.1 of Pseudomonas sp. VI4.1. Lineage (NCBI taxonomy): Bacteria > Pseudomonadati > Pseudomonadota > Gammaproteobacteria > Pseudomonadales > Pseudomonadaceae > Pseudomonas > Pseudomonas sp. VI4.1. The sequence continues at coordinate 21,516 of NZ_MULM01000090.1, read as the reverse complement.
GCGGCATTGAAGATTTGCGCCGGAATGATCAATGCACCACTGTGTTGCGGGTAGATCGCGTAGCGCATTTCGATCACGCCGTGACGCAGGCCATTGATGTCTTTCTCATAGGTGCGCGACTCGCCCAGTTGCTCGATGCGCACATCGGCGATCTGCAAGGGCGGCAGGCTGCTGTCGTCGTACAGCGACACCGAATGGTAGATTCGCAGGGTCAGGATCGCCTGGGCCTGAACGTACACGCTGTTTTGATCGAGGCTGGCGTCGATGAACACCGGGGCCAGTTTTTGGCGGCTGTCCTGGGTTTCGCTCTGGACCACTTGCAGGGTGATCGGCTGGCTCTGCGCCTCGCCCAGTTGCAGCGCCGCAATCTCCACGCTGCCGGTCTGCCGAGGCAGCAGGGTGATGATCCACCGGGTGGTCGCACGGTTGTCGCCGTCAAGGGTGGTCAACTGGTTGACCTGGCGGGTGCCGCGGACTTCGAACAGGGGTTCCAGTGGCGTCAGGTCAGGCTTGCCGAACTGTGTCATGTCAGAGGTTTCCAGGGTCAGTTCGACCGTCTCGCCGGAGTTCAAGCGACTGCGATCCACACTGGCGACCAGCTCCGCGGCCTGGGCCTGAACGGTGCAGAACAACAGGGCAGGCGGCAGCGCCAGCATGGAGAGGGTGAAGCGGGTCATCGAGTTTTTCCCTGATCCTGATGTTGTTGCTGTTCGTACCAGAATTTGCGCCTGAGCAATTCACCCGGGTTATCCGGGATCTTGCGCAGCCATTGCTCCAACGCCTGGCGCTGTTCGCCATCGATGCTGTCAGTGGCCGGGCGCAGGGGCGGCCTGGTGTGTTGTTCATCTCCCAGCTCACTGCCGGGGACCTCGTTGGTACCTGGTTTGGGCGGCGTCGTCGACGGCTGCCCGGCATTTTCCACGGCCTGTTGGGCATCGGTTTGCGGTTCGCCGTTGCCCGACGGTCGAGTTGCCGCGCCGGACGGTGGTTCTTGCTGGCTGGCCTGGTTTTCGTTGTCCGGTTTTTGCTCCGGCTTGACCGGCGGCGGGGTGGTTTTCTGCTTGATCAGATTTTCCACCAGCGCCTTGTTGGTCAATGCCGGGCGTAAATCCGGCTGACGTTCGAGCGCCTGTTCGTAAGCGTCCAGCGCTGCTTCCAGTTCACCGCTCCTGGCCAGGGCGTTGCCACGATTGTAGTGGGCGTGGGCGTCGTTGCCTGCGGCGAACCGCTGAGCGGCGCCACTGTAGTCGCCGGCCTCATACAGCGCCACGCCCTGCCATTGCACGTCGGCGAAATGCTCTGCGGCCTCGGCCGGACGTTTCTGGTTGAGCAAGTGCATGCCCTGCTGATCCGGCCGCCGCCACAGGTCCTCGAAGTCGAAGGCGTAGCTGGGTTGCGGCAGCAGCAACAGGAGCGGCAGGCAGAACAGCCAGCCGCGGCGACCGGCGCAGGCGGCCAGCAGCAACAGCGGCAATAATAGCCAGTAACCCTGATCGGCCCAGGCGTCGAGGCGCACGGTCTGGCCGTCATTGATCAGTGTGCGCGGGCCGTCGAGCAGGCCCAGCGCACGCAGGTCGGCATCGTCCAGACGCGCATGGCGGTAGCGCCCGTCCAGTGCACTGGCGAAGGCCTTGAGGCCGGGTTCGTCCAGATGCGGCACCAGAATCGCGCCCTGAGCATCCTTGAGGAAACTGCCGTCCTCTTGCGTGATCGGCGCACCTTCGGCGGTGCCGATGCCGAGCATCAGCAATTGCGTCGATTTGCCCTCCAGCGCCTGACGGATTCCTTGACGTTCCTGTTCGGTCAGGGTCGAACCGATGAGCAGGATCCGCCCCTCGCCGAGAGCAGCCTGATTCAGCAGGGCAAGGGCCTTGGCCACCGCCAGGTCGGCGCGATGGCCGGCCTGGGGCATCAGCGACGGCTTGAGCGCATCCAGCAGATTGCGGCTGGTGGACAGGTCATCCGACAGGGGCACCAGGGTGTGGGCGCTGCCGGCGTAGACGACGATGGCGGTCTGGGCATCGCTGCGGTTTTGCAGCAGGTCGAACAACTTGCGCCGCGCCTGTTCCAGGCGGTTCGGCGTGACGTCGGTGGCGAGCATTTCCGGGGTCAGTTCCAGGATCACCACCAGCGGATCGGCCGGCTTCTGACTGGGTTGCTCGACACGTTCCCAACCCGGTCCCAGCAATGCCAGGATGGTCAGCACCCACGCCACGCCCAGGGCGACCCATGGCAGTTTGCTGTTGCGACCGCTGCCGCCACTGAGCAATGTCGCATGGAAGGCTGGCGGCAGAATCATCTGCCAGCGTCCCGCACGTTTCTGTCGGTGCCAGAGTTGCCACAGCAGCCAGCCGAGCAGCGGCAATAACAGCAGCCACCAGGGGCGGAACCAGAAGGGCCAGAGCGCACTCATCGGCGCCTCCGCAGGCGCAGGCGGTTGAGGCGCCTGCGCCAGTCGGGCAGTTGCGATTGCAAGAACAGATCCTTGTTAAACAAGCGCTGCAAGGGGTTGTCCGGCCAGAGCTCGCGGACCACCAGCAACATGCTCAGCAGCAATGCCATTGCCAGCGGCCAGTGATACAAGGCCTGGGCCGGACGCGCCTGGGTGGGTTGTTGCGTCACCGGTTCGAGCGTGTCGAGCAGGTCCTTGATCACCTGCAGCTCCTGGCCATCGCGCGCGCGGAAGTACTGGCCGCCGGTGGCTTTGGCGATGGCTTTCAAGGACGGCTCGTCGAGGTCCAGGCTCGGGTTGATCCCGAGAAAGCCGAGTGTGCCACTGTCCTCCGGATTGGCACGATGCCGATGGTGTAGATTTTCACCCCTTCGAGTGCCGCCAGTCGCGCCGCCGTCAGCGGGGCGATTTCGCCGCCGTTATTGGCGCCGTCGGTGACCAGAATCAGCACGCGACTTTGCGCCGGGCGCATGCGCAACCGCTTCAGGGCCAGGCCAATGGCATCGCCGATCGCGGTGTTTTTGCCGGCGATGCCGATGCGCGCTTCGTCGAGCCAGACCCGCACGGTGCGCCGGTCGAAGGTCAGCGGTGCTTGCAGGTACGCCTGGCTGCCAAACAGGATCAGGCCGACCCGGTCGCCTTCGCGACCTTCGAGGAAGTCGCCGAGTAAATGCTGGACCAATGTCAGGCGGCTGACCTCGTCGTCCTGCCAGCGCATGTCGGGAAAGTCCATGGAACCGGACACGTCCACCGCGACCAGCAGGTCGCGGCCGCTGGCGGCAATCGGCAGCGGCTCGCCGAGCCATTGCGGGCGGGCGCGGCGACAGCAAACAACAACCACAACAGAATGAACGGCGCTTGTTGGCGCCAGGCCGGCAGGTTGGCTCGGGCGCGGCGCCGGGCCAGGCCTTCGAGGTCACTGAGGAAGCTGACCTTGAGCGCCGGCTCGCCGCTGTCGGCCACCGGCAGCACCATGCGCAACAGCCAGGGCAGTGGCAGCAGGGCGAACATCCACGGCCAGGCGAATTCAAACATGCTTGCGAATCCAGGTATCGACCGCTTGAGTCAGGCCGGCGATGGCCTTGTCGTCAAGCTTGCATTCAGGCTTGTAGGCGCCTTCGACCAGCACCATCCAGCGGGTCAGGCCGGCAGCCGGGCAGCGGTTGTCGAGAAAGGCCAGCCATTTGCGCCCGTTCAGGGTGTGGCTCTGGCTGTACGGGTAGTGGTTGCGGCACAGGCGCTTGAGCAAACCGTTGAGTTGCTGCAGCCAGGCACCGGCCGGTGCGCCGTCGTAAGGCTTGGGCATCAGTGCGAGCTCGGCCAGGGCCGCGATGCGCACCGGGTCCAGCGGTTGTTCGGCGCGCACGACTGGGCGGTTGTCGGGAAGCAAGCGTCGTAATTGCCACATGCCGAAACCTAACACAGGCAATAACAGCAGCAGTAACCACCAGCCCGGCGCCGGTGGCCAGAATTCGATCGGTGGCGGCGAAATCAGCGGTTGCAGTTGCTCGAGCTGCGCATCGGCTTTTCCCCGGACGTTCTGGGTTGAGGTACTCGCGCAATTGTTCGACCATCTCGCTCTGCGTGCTCAACGGCATCAACAGCACCCGCAGTTTCTGCGCCAGCAGTTCCCAGCGAGCGACGCGCGCCTCGGCCTGGGCGCGGTAAGTCTGGCGCAGGTCGAAATTGAGGGTGTCGAGTTCCAGTTGCGCCCCCCGTTCCGCGAAGCGCAGCAGCCCGGCGGCAGGCAGGGCATGATCAAGCGGATCGGACACCGGCAGCAACAACAGGTCGCAATGGCGCGAGCAACAGACTCAGCTGCTGTTCGGCGCCCTCGGTCAGGGCGCGTTCGTCGCAGCATCACGATCACCAGGCTGGCCGGGACGCAGGACTTCCCGGGCACGGCGCAGGGCAATGTTGAACGCGTCGCGGTCCGGCTCGGTTTCGGTGTGCAACGACTGATTGACCCGCACCAGGCGGTTGAGCAACTGCAACAGGCTCTGTTTGCTGCGCCATGGCTTGATCTCGTAATGCTCTTTGTCACCGAACACCAGGCCGCCGACCCGGTCGTTATGACCCAGCGCCGCCCAGCCGATCAGGCTCGCGGCCTGGGCGGCGAGTACCGATTTGAACATCAGCCCCGAACCGAAAAACAGCCGGCAGCTCTGCTCGACCATGATGAAAATCGGCCGCTCGCGCTCTTCGTGGAACAACTTGGTGTGCGGTTCCTGAGTGCGGGCGGTGACGCGCCAATCGATGCTGCGCACGTCGTCGCCGGCCTGATAGACCCGCACCTGGTCGAAATCCACGCCTCGGCCACGCAGTTTCGAATGATGCAGGCCGATCAGCGGGCTGCGCTGGCTCGGCGTCGAGAACAGTTGCACTTCACGCACTCGATGGCGCATTTCGATCAGTTCGGCGAGGCTGACACGGATGCCCGGTTCGGACGGCAGGAGGGCGGTCATCGGGGTCAAGCGACGGCTACGACGTCGAGGATCCGCTGGACCACCCGGTCCTGGTCGATACCGGCGGCTTCGGCTTCAAAGGAAAGAATGATGCGGTGGCGCAGTACGTCGAACAGCACGGCTTGAATGTCTTCGGGGCTGACGAAGTCACGCCCCGCCAGCCAGGCGTGGGCCCGGGCGCAACGGTCCAGGGCAATCGAGCCGCGGGGACTGGCGCCATAGGCGATCCATTCGGCCATCTCCGGGTCGAACTTGGCCGGGGTGCGCGTGGCCATGACCAGTTGCACCAGGTATTCCTCCACGGCGTCGGCCATGTACAGGCCGAGAATCTCCTTGCGTGCGGCGAAGATCGCTGCTGGCTGACGCGTCGCTCGGGCTTGGTTTCGCCGTTCAAGGCTTCGCCACGGGCTTGCTGCAGGATGCGGCGTTCGACGGCAGCGTCCGGAAAGCCGATTTTCACGTGCATCAGGAAACGGTCCAGCTGCGCTTCGGGCAGCGGGTAGGTGCCTTCCTGCTCGATCGGGTTTTGCGTGGCCATCACCAGGAACAACGGCGACAACTCATACGTGCTGCGCCCGACACTGACCTGGCGCTCGCCCATGGCTTCGAGCAGCGCCGACTGGACCTTGGCCGGCGCACGGTTGATTTCGTCCGCCAGCACCAGGTTGTGGAAGATCGGGCCTTGCTGAAACACGAAACTGCCAGTTTCCGGGCGATAGATTTCCGTGCCGGTGATGTCGGCCGGCAACAGATCAGGGGTGAACTGGATGCGGTGGAACTGGGCTTCGATGCCTTCGGCGAGTTCTTTGATGGCCTTGGTCTTGGCCAGGCCTGGCGCGCCCTCGACCAGCATGTGACCGTCGGCGAGCAGGGCGATGAGCAAGCGCTCGATGAGTTTTTCCTGGCCGAGAATCTGCGTTGAAAGAAAGGTTCGCAGCGCTAGCAGCGCTTCACGATGTTCCATCGATGACTGTTCCTGGAAAGGGTGACCGCAGACGTTCCGGTAACGCCAGGGCTGGGGCCGTTACTTTAAAGCATCGCGGGGGGTGGCGACTAACGGCATTTGCGCAAAGTGCGGGAATTGATTAACAGAACTGTCAGGTTATGCAGGGCGAGGAGGGGGGTGGCGATCTTTCGGGCCTCTTCGCGAGCAAGCCCGCTCCCACATTCAACCGCGCTTCTTCAGGAAAATGCGATCGAATGTGGGAGCGGCGGTGCGGCGATCCGACTTGCTCGCGAAGGCGCCCGCTCAGGCGCTGATATTCAGAGATCGCTGATATAGGTCCCGGTCCCCTTGAGAATGTTCTGCAAGGTTGCTTCCACTTCAGCCAGGTCGCTCGCATCCGTGCCGTGAATGATCTCCAGCGAATCATCCCCATTCAGCGCGTCGGCATCCGCCGCCGCGATTTCGATCAGCAGGCGGGTAGGGCTGAGGGTGACTTTCACCCCGTCCAGGGTCGAAGGTTCGCCGTCGAGGGTGATTTCCAGTTCGTCTTCGTCCGGGTAGCGGGTCATCAGGAACATGTCGCCCTGTTCACTGTGGCAGCACAGCATCGCCATGTTGTCTTCTTCGTCATCGCAGGGGTTGACGATCAAGAGGGGGGTGGTCATTTGCATGTGAGAGTCCTGGCGCTAAGCGCGGTGTTGGCAGGCAAAACGCGATTTTGCCAGCATCGGGAGCATTCGGGTGCATAAGTATTACCGGCACGCTATCCCCTGGAGCCATTCCTTGCCAAATTCTGCCGAGTTGACATCCGGCGGTTTGTTAATGTTGTAGAAATTCTGCTTGTACACTTTGCCTTTGTACGCGACCGCCTCTGCGTAGGTTTCATAAATCCTGGCGGGGTCCCACTTCGGTATGTCGCCACAACTATCCTCGGTGGGCGCTTTTACGGTGATCTGCTTGTGCAATGGCAAAACGCCGCCACGACCATCGGATACCTCGGCATTGACCATGGCGCTGACATCGTTGCTTACCGTTGGCGCGGTGAGATTGACGCTGCGCGTATTACCGATCGCCCCGGTAAATCCGATTGGTGGCTTCCAGCTATAAGCGAGTGGGTCGCCATCGGGATCACTGGCATTGGCGGTGAAGGTAATAGTCTCGCCGGAAGCAACGGTGCTATCGCCCTCTAATGTACCGACCGGTGGACGGTTAGGTCGCGCCGCGAGCATCTTTTCAATGGCGGCTTCCAAGTCAGGTTGCACGCCAATTTCGCTGGAATTACCGTTGATTTGTGGATATCCGGTCGTGACGAGCAGTGCACGTAATGCTTTAGGTGGGATATTACCCAATCCATTGGCGCGTGCTACACCCTGCAAGGAAGCAACGACTCCTGCAAGGATCGGATTAGAGGAGGAAGTGCCGCTGTAATCATGGGTGTAACCTGTAGTCGGGTTTTGCCGGCTCCAGGTGGTGGTGGTAACAAAATCTCCCCAGCTGAATAAGTCGACGCGACTGCCATACTCGGAAAAACCCGCTCTGAGGCCGGTTTTGGGATCAACAGCACCCGCATAAATAGCACCGGAATCGAATAGGTTGCGATCAAAATAACCTTCGAAATACGGATGATCCAGGTTGATGTTGCCATTGGCCGCAGCCAGGATAACGTGAACACCCTTTTCTTCAGTAAGATAAGAAATAGTGTCGCGGACCGGTTCGTAGTCTTCCAGCGGCATGTAGCAGTCTTGCCAGCATCCTACTTCGGGGAAAGACCCGTAACCGTACTGCACACCTAATTGCACGACGTCACCTTCATTCAATCGCTCTGCCAACTGCATGAATCTGTCTGACCCCCATTGCAGGTATCCGAGTTGTGCATCGGGTGCAATCCCGGTCGTGCCAAAGTCATTTTCCCTGGCCACGATAATGCCTGCGCTGGCAGTGTCATGGGAGCCTACTGTTGCCGGGTCTTGCGGGTCATAAACTTCCAGGTAGGGCTTTGGTAAATCCAGGTGGTTGTAGGACCAGTGATCAATTTCTGATGAAATGACTTGCATGTTTTGGCCTTTGCCACCTGGAACCTTCCAGGCTTGCACGGCATTCACGCCACCGATCTTGTACGGAGCGACTGCGTTTTTGCCTTGCAGATAGTTTTGCCGTCCCGTGTAGTCCGGAATCGAGTTGCCTGACGCTGGTGCAACGAGCGAGCCGTTATCGTCATGCATCCCGTCAACCCTGGGCTCGAAGTCAGCTTTTTCCACCAAAGGGTTTTTTTTCAGCTGCACAGCCAGTGCTTCAGCCTGTTTTTCAGTCAGCCGGCTGGTGTCTACAATAAAGTAGCGATCCAGTCGATGCCTTTTTAGCGCTCGTACCGCCTCCCCGGTGCGTGCCTTGGAGGCCGGCAGCACTGGCTTTATAGAGGGCACAAGTTGTTTGAGTTCGCTGATTGGGTCATCTCGGCCGGGGGCGTCGGTCCATGTCTCGAAACCAGGCACGTCTTCTTTGATTAAAATTATCAGTTTCGAATAGTCAAGCGTGCTGGCTTGGACTAACAAAGGAAACCAAGTCGCCGAAAAAAATAATAAAAGACCGAGCCATTTGTTTATTGACTTCATATGCTGCCTCGCTATTCCGTGTCGACATCTGTCATGACTGCTGTTGTTGAAATGACAGTTAAAGCTACAGAAGTCGGGACTGAATACTGTCATAAATAACAGTTGCGACGAGTGGTCGACCGTCTCGCGAAATGCCCATTTTTTCCGAGCGGCTGCTAAGGTTGTTCGATGCGCCGCCTTCAAGCTACGTACCGATGACCGAATATGTCGCAGCGCCGCAAGCACGGGCCTTGCCGCAGTGGTTAAGCTGCGCATCGAATGGATACCTGTAAAGACATTGTGCAATTGATCGCAGAGTCGTTTTTACAGATGCCCATTCATGGAAGGTGAATGTGACCCGAGTGTCTCGTCCAGCTTCACCCACCTGTCCCCTGTTTCCTCTGCCCGAGAATCAGGAGCAGGGTGACGGATCGCCCCGAAAGGGGTTTTGCACGCGACGCTTCCATCAATAACAAGCCCAAGCGGAGTACCACAGATGGCGTTCTTCACCGCAGCCAGCAAAGCCGACTTCCAGCACCAACTGCAAGCGGCACTGGCGCAGCACATCAGTGAACAGGCACTGCCACAAGTGGCGCTGTTCGCTGAACAATTCTTTGGCATCATTTCCCTGGACGAGCTGACCCAGCGTCGGTTGTCCGACCTCGCCGGCTGCACCCTTTCTGCGTGGCGCCTGCTTGAGCGCTTCGATCACGCGCAACCGCAAGTGCGCGTCTACAACCCCGACTACGAACGCCACGGCTGGCAGTCGACCCACACCGCGGTCGAAGTGCTGCACCACGACCTGCCGTTCCTGGTCGACTCGGTGCGTACCGAGCTGAATCGCCGCGGCTACAGCATCCATACCTTGCAAACCACTGTGCTGAGCGTGCGTCGCGGCGACAAGGGCGAATTGCTGGAAGTCCTGCCCAAGGGCACCCAGGGCGAAGGGATCCTGCAAGAATCCCTGATGTACCTGGAAATCGACCGCTGTGCCAACACGGCCGAATTGAATGTCCTGAGCAAAGAGCTGGAGCAGGTGCTCGGTGAAGTCCGCGTCGCGGTCGCCGATTTCGAGCCGATGAAAGCCAAGGTCCAGGAAATCCTGAGCGGTCTGGACAGCAGCCGGTACGCTGTCGACCCTGAAGAAAAAGCCGAAATCAAAAGCTTCCTGGAATGGCTGGTGGGGAACCACTTCACCTTCCTCGGCTATGAAGAATTCGTGGTCCGCAATGAAGCCGACGGCGGCCACATCGTCTATGACCAGGATTCGTTCCTCGGTCTGACCAAGCTGCTGCGTACCGGCCTGACCTACGATGACCTGCGCATCGAAGACTACGCCGTGAACTACCTGCGCGAGCCGACGCTGCTGTCGTTCGCCAAGGCCGCGCACCCAAGCCGTGTGCACCGCCCGGCTTACCCGGACTATGTGTCGATCCGGGAAATCGACGCCGACGGCAAGGTCATCAAGGAATGCCGTTTCATGGGCCTGTACACCTCGGCGGTGTATGGCGAGAGCGTGCGGGTCATCCCGTACATCCGCCGCAAGGTCGAGGAAATCGAACGCCGCTCCGGCTTCCAGGCCAAGGCTCACCTGGGCAAGGAACTGGCGCAGGTGGTCGAAGTGCTGCCGCGCGACGATCTGTTCCAGACTCCGGTGGACGAGCTGTTCAATACCGTGATGTCGATCGTGCAGATCCAGGAACGCAACAAGATCCGCGTATTCCTGCGCAAAGACCCGTACGGCCGTTTCTGCTACTGCCTGGCCTACGTGCCGCGCGACATCTACTCCACCGAAGTGCGCCAGAAAATCCAGCAAGTGCTGATGGATCGCCTGAAAGCCTCGGATTGCGAGTTCTGGACCTTCTTCTCCGAATCGGTGCTGGCGCGTGTGCAGTTGATCCTGCGCGTCGATCCGAAGAACCGCCTGGACATCGACCCGCTCCAGCTGGAAAAAGAAGTGGTGCAAGCCTGCCGCAGCTGGCAGGACGACTACGCCACGCTGGTCGTCGAAAGCTTCGGCGAAGCCCACGGCACCAACGTGCTGGCCGACTTTCCGAAAGGCTTCCCGGCCGGTTACCGAGAGCGTTTCGCGGCGCATTCGGCGGTGGTCGACATGCAGCACCTGCTGAGCCTGAGCGAAAAAAATCCGCTGGTGATGAGCTTCTATCAGCCGCTGGGCCAGGTGTCCGGTCAGCGCGAGCTGCATTGCAAGCTGTACCACGCCGATACGCCGCTGGCGCTGTCCGACGTGTTGCCGATCCTGGAAAACCTCGGCCTGCGCGTGCTGGGTGAGTTCCCGTATCGCCTGCGTCACAACAACGGTCGCGAGTTCTGGATTCACGATTTCGCGTTCACCGCCGCCGAAGGCCTGGAACTCGACATCCAGCAACTCAACGACACCCTGCAGGATGCGTTCGTCCACATCGTGCGTGGCGATGCCGAGAACGATGCGTTCAACCGCCTGGTACTGACCGCGGGTCTACCGTGGCGCGATGTGGCACTGCTGCGGGCTTACGCCCGTTACATGAAGCAGATCCGCCTGGGCTTCGACCTGGGCTACATCGCCACCACCCTGACCAACCACACCGACATCGCTCGCGAGTTGACCCGGTTGTTCAAGACCCGTTTCTACCTGGCGCGCAAGCTCGGTACCGACGACCTGGAAGACAAGCAGCAACGTCTGGAACACGCGATTCTGACCGCGCTGGACGACGTCCAGGTGCTCAACGAAGACCGCATCCTGCGGCGCTACCTCGACCTGATCAAGGCCACCCTGCGGACCAACTTCTACCAGACCGATGCCCGGGGCCAGAACAAGTCGTACTTCAGCTTCAAGTTCAATCCGCACCAGATTCCGGAGCTGCCCAAGCCCGTACCGAAGTTCGAAATCTTCGTTTACTCGCCACGCGTCGAAGGCGTGCACCTGCGCTTCGGCAACGTCGCACGCGGCGGCCTGCGCTGGTCCGACCGTGAAGAAGACTACCGCACCGAAGTCCTGGGCCTGGTAAAAGCCCAGCAGTGAAGAACTCGGTCATCGTCCCGGTCGGCGCCAAGGGCGGCTTCCTGCCACGTCGCTTGCCATTGGGCGGCAGCCGTGACGAGATCGCGGCCGAGGGCATCGCCTGCTACCGCATCTTCATTTCGGGCCTGTTGGACATCACCGACAACCTCAAGGACGGCGCCCTGGTGCCACCGGTCAACGTCGTGCGGCATGACGACGATGACCCGTACCTGGTCGTCGCCGCGGACAAAGGCACCGCGACCTTCTCCGACATCGCCACGGCATTGCGATCGACTGCGGCTTCTGGCTGGGCGATGCCTTTGCCTCCGGTGGTTCGGCCGGGTACGACCACAAAAAAATGGGGATCACCGCCAAGGGCGCGTGGGTCGGCGTACAACGCCACTTCCGTGAGCGCGGCATCAATGTCCAGGAAGACAGCATCACCGTAGTGGGCGTCGGCGACATGGCCGGTGACGTGTTCGGCAATGGCTTGTTGATGTCCGACAAGCTGCAACTGGTCGCCGCGTTCAACCACCTGCACATCTTCATCGACCCGAACCCGGAGCCGGCCAACAGCTTCGCCGAGCGTCAGCGCTTGTTCGACCTGCCGCGCTCGGCCTGGTCGGACTACGACACCAGCATCATGTCCGAAGGCGGCGGGATCTTCTCCCGTAGCGCGAAAAGCATCGCGATTTCCCCGCAGATGAAAGAGCGCTTCGACATCCAGGCCGACAAGCTGACCCCGACCGAGCTGCTCAATGCCTTGCTCAAGGCTCCGGTAGACCTGTTGTGGAACGGCGGCATCGGTACCTACGTCAAGGCCAGCAGCGAAAGCCACGCCGATGTCGGCGACAAGGCCAACGATGCGCTGCGCGTGAACGGCAACGAACTGCGCTGCAAAGTGGTGGGCGAGGGCGGTAACCTCGGCATGACTCAACTGGGTCGTGTCGAATTCGGCCTCAATGGCGGCGGTTCCAACACCGACTTCATCGACAACGCCGGTGGCGTGGACTGCTCCGACCACGAAGTGAACATCAAGATCCTGCTCAACGAAGTCGTGCACGCCGGTGACATGACCGAGAAGCAACGTAACCAGTTGCTTGGCAGCATGACCGACGAAGTCGGCAACCTGGTGCTCGGCAACAACTACAAGCAGACGCAGGCATTGTCCCTGGCGGCCCGTCGTGCCTACGTGCGGATTGCCGAATACAAGCGCCTGATGAACGATCTGGAAAGCCGCGGCAAGCTGGATCGCGCCATCGAGTTCCTGCCGTCGGAAGAGGCCATCAACGAGCGCGTCGCGGAAGGCCACGGCCTGACCCGTGCCGAGCTGTCGGTGCTGATCTCCTACAGCAAGATCGACCTCAAGGAAGCGCTGCTCAATTCCCTGGTGCCGGACGACGACTACCTGACGCGCGACATGGAAACCGCTTTCCCGCCAAGCCTGGTGAGCAAGTTCTCCGCCGCCATGCGCCGTCACCGCCTGAAACGCGAAATCGTCAGCACCCAGATCGCCAACGATCTGGTGAACCACATGGGCATCACCTTCGTGCAGCGCCTCAAGGAGTCGACCGGCATGAGCCCGGCGAATGTGGCGGGTGCCTACGTAATAGTTCGGGATATCTTCCACCTCCCGCATTGGTTCCGGCAGATAGAGGCCCTGGATTATCAGGTGTCAGCCGACGTGCAACTGGAGCTGATGGACGTGCTGATGCGCCTGGGCCGTCGCGCTACGCGCTGGTTCCTGCGCAGCCGTCGCAACGAGCAGAACGCTGCCCGTGACGTCGCGCACTTCGGTCCGCACCTGGCGGCGCTGGGCCTCAAGCTCGACGAACTGCTGGAAGGTCCGACCCGTGAAGGCTGGCAGACCCGCTACCAGGCTTACGTCGCTGCTGGCGTGCCTGAGTTGCTGGCGCGCATGGTTGCAGGCACCACTCACCTGTACACCCTGCTGCCGATCATCGAGGCGTCCGACGTGACGGGCCAGAATCCCGCCGACGTCGCCAAGGCGTACTTCGCCGTGGGCAGCGCGCTGGACATCACCTGGTACCTGCAGCAGATCAGCGCCCTGCCGGTTGAAAACAACTGGCAGGCCCTGGCCCGTGAAGCGTTCCGTGATGACGTCGACTGGCAGCAACGTGCGATCACCATCTCGGTCCTGCAACAGGGCGACGGCTCCCAGGACGTGGAAACACGCCTGGAACTGTGGATGGAGCAGCACGAGGGCATGATCGAACGCTGGCGCGCCATGCTGGTGGAACTGCGTGCCGCCAGCGGCACGGACTACGCCATGTACGCGGTGGCCAACCGCGAACTGCTGGACCTGGCGTTGAGCGGGCAAGCGGTGGTACCTGCCGCTGCTCCGGCCAGCAAGGTGCTGGAACCGGCTGCCTGATCAGGCGTTGAATGAAAAAGCCCCGCGTTGAGAGATGCGGGGTTTTTTTTTCTGAAATTTTGGGTGTCTGGCGGGCCTCTTCGCTGGCAAGCCAGCTCCTGCAGGTTTTGTGTCGGTCGCAGATGATGTGATCGACGCAAATCCCTGTAGGAGCTGGCTTGCCAGCGAAGGGGCCATTTGCCTCAATACAACTTCCAGCCTGTTTTATTATCAACCATCGACACTTTATCTGTCGGCCTGGTCAATAAATTACTGAGCGACCGGTCAAACTTCTGCAACGCCCGAACTTGTACATTCTGCTGTTCATTAATGTCCGCAACAATCTCTTCGCTGCGTTTATAATCCGCCCATATCGGACTCAGCGCTTTAGCATCATACCCTTGGGCAGTGCCGATGTAGTTGAAGTTGGAATCATAGAACATCGCCCGGACATCCGCCTCGATGTCCGAACTGCGCGACGTCATCAATTGACTGCGGGTATCGACAATCGCGACCACATCCGGTTTCGCCGCCCTGAGGCTTTGCAGGTCCGGATACACCGTCACCGTACCGAACTGACGTTGCAAGGACGCCTTGACCCAGTCCACGGCCAGGTCCGGTTTTGAGGTGGCCACATAGGCATCGTGAATCGACTGCACCAGCAGGCTCTGACCGAAACCGGTGCCGGCGTTGGCCTGGTAATGCTGAAGGTAGGCGCGGTTGGCCTGGGTGTTTGAACTGTAGACAAGCCCTAAGGACACGTTGCGGCCACTGGCAACACTGGTGGCACTGCTGCGACCGACCGGTTCAGTGAACAGACCGTCGAGGGAAGAAACGGCCTTCGGCGCAGTGGCAACCGAACAGCCAGTTAAAACAACCGTCATCGTCAAGGTACTGGCCAGCGCAAGTTTCATGGTGTTTCTCCAGTGAAACAACTTGAGTAGTAAGGTATGAGTGGCCGGGTGGGGGCGGCAGTCATCCCAGACTAAACCTGTCGTTGCCGAATGAAATAGCCAATAGGTGCGCTTGTCAGGTGGACAATAGTTTTGTTTGGTTTAAAAGAAATCAATTAATTACCCCAAGACATAAACAGGCCAGAATCCTTGAGTTCGCACCTGTTTATTTATGCCTGATGTCGCAGTCATCAGTTTTCCAAAGGGATCAACACCTTTTCCTCCGGGGACAACACCATGAATACCAGCAGTTTGGCAGGCTGGGTGGCGCTGGCATTTTTCGACACCAGATGTTCCGACCCGGCTGCCTCGTACCAGTACTCGCCTGCCTTGTAAGTGATCGCCTTTTCCCCCTTCACCTGAGAAGTGATGGTGCCGGAAAGCACGTAGGCCATCGCCGTACCCTCGTGCTTGTGAGCGATCGACGATTGACCGGGTTGGTAGTCGACTTCGATCATCAAGGCTTTTTTGCCCGGTACGTTTTTCAGCATCTGGTCCTGCAACACCGTAACTTTTTCCGAAGGGGCGCCGGTTTCATGGGCGAATGCAGCGGCTGAAACGGTCAGGGCCAGGGTGGCGAGGGAGGCAGCACAGAAACGCAACGCTTTCATGGTTCATTACCTGCGGTGGTGAGTTGTCAGGGACCACAGTAATCCGCCAGCCGGGGCAATCAAACAGCCAATTTCCGGGAAGGTGAGGGGACCAATCGGCAACGTTCAAATCAAAAGATCGCAGCCTTCGGCAGCTCCTACCGGGGTACCCATTGCCCTGCGGGAGTGGCCGAAGACTGCGATCTAACTGGTTAAACGATAGGGAAGCTGTTGAAGTCGACAGCGTTGGCCAGTCGGCTGTCGATCAGGCCGATGAAGCCTTGTACTTCAGGGCAGTTGAAATGCATCTGCATGGCGGCTTCCGATTGCCAGCGGGCGCTGACTGTCCAGCGGGTGTCGTCCTCGGGGCAGCGGTCGACCATATAGGAGTCGCAGCCCGGTTGTTCACGCAGGGTTTCGACTATCTTTTGCAGTTGCCTGCCGAGTTCTTCCGAACGGCCGGCTGCAGCCTGCACCTTTACGGTATTGATCACTTCGTTGGACATTGCTCACACTCCTGAATCGGGCCGGACGAGTCCTGCTCATCGGGGGATAACGCCCATTCAGGATAGGCCTGCCCCCCCCGGACCACCAATAGCCAATCGCCGGATAAAAACCCAGACCAATCCGTCAGGCGACCTGCTGCAAAATGTCCCGAAAACGATCCAGGGCGATGTCGATGTCCAGGGTTTCGATGGCGCCAAAACCCAGGAAAAAACCGGCCCGTGGCGCTTGCTGGTAGAAAAAGCTGTCGATGGCGTAAAGGCCGACTTCAACCTTTTTCGCCAACTCGATCACTAATGGAATATCGATAGGCACTTTGCACATAACCACCATGTGGAAGCCGGCCGTGGTCGGCACGGCCTCAAGCCAGGGTGCCAGGTCGCCGGCCATGCGCGCGAGGATTCGTTCGCGGCGCCCGGCATAGATCGTATGGCAGCGCCGGATGTGCTTGAGCAGGCAGCCTTCGGCGATGAACTTGGCCAGTGCCCATTGGGGCAGGGTGGAGGTGTGCAGATCGGTGAGTTGCTTGGCGCGAATCACCGCTTCAAGAATGGCCGGCGGCAGAATCGCATAACCCAGTCGCAACTCCGGCAACAGGGTTTTGGAAAAGGTCCCGACATAAGCGACGATTCCGCGCTCATCCATGCTTTGCAAGGAGTCGGTGGGACGGCCTTCGTAGCGAAACTCGCTGTCGTAATCGTCTTCGATGATGATCGCGCCCAGGGCGTAGGCCCGTTCCAGCAGCGCGACCCGACGGTCCTGGCTCATGGGCATGCCCAGGGGGAACTGATGGGAGGGGGTGACGTAAATCAGCCGGGTGCCATCGGGAATCTTGTCGACCTGCAGGCCTTCGGCGTCCACCGGCACCCCGATCACGCTGGCGCCGTGGGAGCCGAACAGCAGGCGCGCCGGCGGGTACCCGGGGTCTTCCATGGCCACCACACTGCCTGGACTCGTCAGCACCCGGGAAATCAGGTCCAATGCCTGTTGCGCGCCGTTGCACACCACCACATCCTCATCCTGGCAGTTGACCCCGCGAGAAAACGCAATGTGCCGCCGCAATCGCATTGCGCAGCGCCGGCAGGCCCTCGGGCAAGCTGTAAAGGCCCTTGGAACCGGCGATCTGACGCAAGGCGTGCGAGGTGCAGCGCCGCCAATCGTCCTGGGGGAACTGGCCCTTGCTGGTGGCGCCACCGATGAAGTCGTAGCGCAACGAGCCTTCCAGGGTCGGATGGCGCAGAAATACCGGCAGCTTGCGCCAGCTCTCGATGACATCAAAACCGGCCAGTTCCGAATGGCTCTGTTTATGGGTGATTTTCGCCGCCGGCATTGACGTAGGTGCCTTTGCCGATCACCCCGGTCAGAAAGTTGTCGTAGGTCAGCTGGGCGTAGGTGTCGGAAATGGTCTTGCGCGAAATGCCCAGCTGTTGCGCCAGCAATCGGCTGGGCGGAAGCTGCGTCCCGGCTGCCAGGCGGCCGGATTCGATGGCACTGCGCAGTTGCTGGTACAACTGGCCTGCCAGGTCCTTGCGGCCGTTGATGACAACATGAAGTTCCATACCGGCGAGGCTCCTGCAGCGGTTGAGGCGCGTGTGCGTCGCGCCAGATTACCCGCATGGGCGGCTGCGCAGAAGTTGCGTGGGCGAAAATCCGCGGATTGGTCTGCTGCCTGAGTGGTGCAGCGGTTTTTCGCTGAATTGGATCTGTAACGCCCGCGCATCAGCGTCTACCTTGGATGTACACGTCCGATCAATCAGGTTGCCCCATGAGCCCCCGCCTGGATTACTACAGTGCCTCGCCCAAGGCGATGAAAGCGATGATTGCCATGGAGGCCTTGACCAGCAACCTCAGCATCGAACCGGCCTTGCTGCATCTGATCAAGATCCGCGCCTCGCAGCTCAATGGCTGCGCCTTCTGCACCGACATGCACTCGGTGGATGCCCGACGCCTGGGCGAAACCGATCGCCGGCTGTACTCGATCGTGGTCTGGCGCGACAGCGGCTTCTTCAACCCTCGGGAACGCGCGGCGCTGGCATGGACCGAAGCGGTCACATTGCTCTCTGAAAGTCACGTTCCGGACGATGTCTTTGCGTTGGCCCGGGAGCAGTTCAGCGAAGGCGAGATGGTCGACCTGACGATCGCCGTCACCACCATCAACAGCTGGAATCGCCTGGCGGTGAGCTTTCGGCAGATCCCGAGCACCTGATCCCATCTCAGCAGCAACCCCAACCCCAACCCTGTAGGAGCGAGCTTGCTCGCGATGGTTGTTAACGATAACGCTGGCTACCTGACAACCCGCGGTGCTCTCAGGTTTTTCGCGAGCAAGCTCGCTCCTGCAGGAGGGACCCAAATCCTGATCATTTCGGGTTGAGCAGTGGTGAAGTACCCGTGACTGGAGCAGGGCGCTGCGGTTTCACCGAGGTGCCAAAGGTATTGCCCATGCGAGTGCTGGTCGTTGCCGGTGTTGCCAGGCCGATCTGATTAGGAGGCCGTTTGTTCACCGGTACGTTCATCGCTTGTTGGTTCTTTTGTGCAGCGGCGGCTCCTCCGGGGTTGTTGCCCATTTGCTGGCTCAGACAGTTGTAGTCCGGCGCCTTGTAGCCTCCCACCGATACCTCTACACAGCCCAAGGGCTCTGCGGCCTGCGCCAGTGACAATGCGCTCATCAGTAATGCGCCCGATGCGACGTTCGATAACGTGTTCATTGACGACCTCCTGTCCAGCCCGAACGGGCCGTGCATGCGTTTGAGTCTAATACATAGCGATTTGATATCTCGTGATGGTTTTTTTGCACTGCCCGTCACACCAGATTCATAAACAGCCATCAGGATGACGGTTTTCAGGGGCAGGACAGCCGTGCAGCGAGGCAGAGTCAGGGACGCGCGCCAGATTTCGTTGACTCATATTCGTCAGGTGAGCCTGGCGTTATTGATCGGGTTGATCTCGTCGGTAGCCGAGGCCGGTCCGCTTGATGCCGCGACACCCCAAGTGCTGGATATTCCGGCCCAGGAACTGGCCAGCGCACTTGAGCAGTTCAGTCGTTCCACCGGCATGGCGGTGCTGGTGGATCGTCAACTGACCCGCGGTCGACGCTCGCTTGCGGTCACGGGCCGCTTGAGCGCCACGGATGCCTTGAGCCGGATGCTCAGCGGCAGTGGACTGATGGCCCGGTATGCCCGGGCTGACGCCTTCACCTTGCAAAAGGCAACGGTTAGGCCGGTGCCAGACATACCGGGGGCGGTGGCGAGTGGCTCGCCGCAGGCCGCTGGCAGTTACGCGGCATCGATTCAGATCGCGATTGAACGCAGCCTGTGCCGCTCGTCATTGATCAGGCCGGGTAGTTTTCGCGCGTTGTTGCAACTGTGGATCGGCCGCGACGGGGTGGTTCAGCACAGCCGTCTGGTCAGCTCGACGGGAGATGTCCAGCGCGATGCGGCGCTGGTGGATAGTTTGCGTAACCTGGATATCGAACACCCGGCACCCAGCTCTCTGAGCCAGCCGATCACGCTGCTTTTGTTACCGGAATCGTTAGGAAAGCGCATGGAATGCTTACAAGGGAAAGGAGTTTCCGGGGGATGAAAGACACCGGAAAAAAATCGATGGTCGGACTGTTCCTGACGTCCTATGACGACTTTAAGGTGCGTTTGCGCCGGCGTCTGGGGTCTGAAGATCTGGCCAACGATGTGCTGCATGAAACTTACCTGCGGGTTGACCGCATGGAAGACGCGCCGGATATCGCCCAGCCCAACGCCTATCTGTATCGCATGGCGCTGAACATCGCGGCGGACCGCCGTCAGTCTGATGCTCGCTTACTGACGGGCAGCGAAGTGGAAGAGCTGTTGCAGGTATCCGATGAGGCGCTGGACCCTGCACGGGTCGTGGGCGGGCAGAAGGAAATCCAGTTGTTGCTCAGCGCGCTGTATGAGTTGCCGGCGCGTCGGCGCAAAATCTTTATCGCCGCTCGCCTTGAAGAGGCGCCACACTTGGAAATTTCCCAGCGTTTCGGCATTTCGACACGGATGGTCGAGAAGGAAATCAAAGCCGCTTTGGGCCATTGCGCCGCACGCCTGGAAAGAAAATTGATTCAGCGGTTCGGTCCCGGCGCGGGAAAACCGTCTTGAAAGTAGAGTCCCGAATAATCCGTGAGTATCCCCGCGCTTTGAACATCTTTCGAATTTCGCCACCTGAGGTCCAGCCTCAGGACCGGCTCACTCTCGAAGCCCAGGGTTGGTTGGTCCTGTTGACCTCCGGCCGGGCGACCGTTGCCGATGCCCGCGCCTTGCGCGAATGGTGTGCGCAAAGCCCTGAACATGCCCGGGCGTTTGCGCAGGCCAAGCGACTGTGGCATCAATTGCGCCCGGCGGCAGAGCACCTGCAGGCACCGCGGCATCTGGGGCGACGGGCGTTTCTCGGTGGTGCCATTGCGGCCTCTGCGGCGTTTTTGCTGATTCGCGGGACCGTGCCGGGCGGGTTCTCCGGATTGGGTGCGGATTACATCACCGAAGTCGGTGAGCAGCGCAGGTTCGATGTGGCCGATGGCGTGAGCCTGGAGCTCAATACCCAGACTCGTATCAACCAGCGTGCCAATGTCGACGGCACCCGGACCTTCGAGCTGCTCAGCGGCGAAGTCGAAGTCCTGACACACGCTCGGACACCGCTCAAGGTGCAGGCAGGCGGCGGTTGGCTGAGCGCCAGTCAAGCCCGGTTCAACTTGCGCAATACCGATCGGAGTGTGTGCGTCACATGCCTGGATGGGGCGCTGCAACTGGACGCGCGGGGCCACAGCATTCGCCTGGAATCCGGTCAGCAGGTGACCTACGACACCCGGCATATCGGCACGCCGCAAATGGTCGATACCTCGACGGTCATTGCCTGGCGCCAGCAGGTGCTGGTGTTCAACGATGCCACGCTGGCGACGGTGATCGACGAGATCAACCGTTATCGACCCGGCATGTTGCTGCTGCTCAACAGCGAGTTGGGCAAGCGTAAGGTGCAGGCGCGGTTCAGCCTGGATCAACTGGCGGGGGTCGCGTTGTTGATTCGCGATGCCTATGGGGTCAAGTGCACCGAATTGCCGGGTGGGGTGGTGGTGCTCAGCTAAGACCTGACTCCCGCATTTGCAATTCGTTCCCCTGTGGGAGCTTGCTCGCGATGAACGATGACGCGGTCCATCTGATTCACCAACACATGGCAGCCCCTTGGGGCTGCCATTTTTTTTGGCGATTCCCCGATCATGAAATTTGTGTGACATCCGTTCGGTCTCGCCCCTTGTCAACCGCCTATGTCGTGACAGCAGGTTCTACTCGGCCTGCGGCCTCTTGCGCCAATGGAAAAAGGACCTAGTAGTGATGCTCGTTCGCCAAGTTCGTCGCAATACCCAATCCGTGTTTGTACGCCGTGACGCCGCTCGTTCGGTGGAGCCGACGCTGTGGCGGCTCAAGCCGCTGGCGCAGGCGATTGCGTTGTGCCTGGTGGCCGGCAGTGCCGAGGCGACGACGGCGTTCAGTTCGAGCACTGCCTTGGTGAATGCTGAAAAAGCACCCAAGCAAAGCCAGATCACCAAGCTGCAAACCAGTACCACGACTCAGTTGTCGGCGGTGGGTACGGTGAAAGCCGCGCTCGAAAGCTATCGTACGGCGA
>NZ_MULM01000091.1:0-22657 GCF_002029345.1 Pseudomonas sp. VI4.1 | reverse complement strand
AGTTGATTTTCAGTGAATACAAAATCCGTGAACCACACCAATCCCCCTGTAGGAGCCCGGCTTGCCGGCGAAGGCGTCATCATGGGCGCCGCAAGACTCAAGGCCGCCCTCTGCTTTTACAGCACAACGGCAGCAGGAATTCGCGAGGGCAGGACAAAATATAATAATACGTCATAGAATAACATTACACGCCCTATCGGCTATCTACCGACAGCGCCATCCGCCCCCTGCCTGCGACTTTCCATGACCCACCTTACCCAAATCCCCCCCACCACAAACGTCAGCCAACGCCTGATGTCCATCGATGCCCTTCGGGGATTGGTGATCATCTTCATGCTGCTGGATCACGTGCGCGAAACGTTCTTCCTGCACCGTCAAGTCGCCGACCCGATGGCCATCGACACCACTGACCCGACGTTATTCTTCAGCCGCACGCTCGCCCATTTATGTGCGCCGGTATTCGTTCTGCTCACGGGCCTGTCCGCCTACCTGTACGGCGAAAAGCACCGAGGCAAGCACGATGTGTCGCTGTTCCTGTTCAAGCGTGGCCTGTTCCTGGTGCTGCTGGAATTCACCCTGGTGAATTTCGCCTGGACATTCCAGCTCCCGCCCACCGTGATCTACCTGCAGGTCATCTGGGCGATTGGCGTCAGCATGATTGCCCTCGCGGCGCTGGTCTGGCTACCTCGGCCAGTCCTCTGTGTCCTGGGCCTGATCATCGTCGCCGGACACAACCTGCTCGATCCCCTGCACTTCCCGGTCGGCTCGGCGATGCACATCCCTTGGGCAATCCTGCATGATCGCGGCTGGCTCGAATTCTCGGACAGCCTGCGCCTGCGCAGCTCATACCCGGTACTGCCATGGATCGGCGTGATCGCCCTGGGTTACTGCATCGGCCCCTGGTTCTCTCGCGCAGCCTCCACCCCCGTGCGTCAGCGCTATTTGCTGCTGGCAGGCGCCGGCGCATTGATCGGCTTCGTCGCCCTGCGCCTGGTCAACGGTTATGGCGAGGCGCACTGGCTGGTCTATGAAAGCACCCCGCACACCGTCATGAGCTTCTTCAACATCACCAAATACCCCCCTTCCCTGCTCTTCCTGTCGCTGACGCTGGGGGTGGGCCTGCTATTGCTTCTTGCCTTTGAACGGGCGCAGCAACGCAAGTGGATCGGCACCTTGGCGGTGTTTGGCGCGGCGCCGATGTTCTTCTACCTGCTCCACCTCTACGTACTGAAAGTGATGTACGTGATCAGCGTGGCAGTGTTCGGTGCGAACCAAGGCAACTACTTCGGCTTCGACAGCATCTGGGCGGTGTGGCTGACGGCGGTGCTGCTGGCTGCAACGCTGTATCTGCCAGTGCGCTGGTTCGCCGCATTGAAGGCGCGGCGGCGCGATATCGGCTGGCTTAAATACTTTTAACGGGACACAGGTGGCGGGGGCGCGCGCTGGCAAGGCGTTTGCCCACACCTTTTTTTTCGACGCTGACCGAGCAGCTGTCGGCCGCCCGCTGCACAGCCTCGGTCGATTGCTGCCCTTCGCAACAGGCAGGAATCGACCAACAGCGGCACCCCGACAAGGTGGGTCAATATCTCCAGAAAACCGGAGTTACCAGTACCAACACCGTCAGGATTTCCAGCCTTCCCAGAAGCATTCCCACGGTCAGTAGCCATTTGGCGGCATCCGGTAATGATGAGAAATTACCGGCCGGCCCAATGATCGCGCCAAGCCCTGGCCCGACGTTACACACTGCGGTAGCTGCACCGCTCAATGCTGTTGTCCAATCAAGTCCAATGAGCGCCAAGCCCAAGGCGATGGCAGCAATAGTGATGGTGAAGAAAAACGAGAAGGTCAACAGCGAGCGCAAGATCTCCTCGTCGATGGGATGACCGTTGTACTTCTTCTGAATCACGGCTCGAGGATGGATCAACTGCTTCAAACTACTGACCAACAGGGCGCCAGCAACCTGAAATCGGAAGATTTTAAGCCCGCCTGCAGTTGAGCCTGAACATCCTCCGACAAAGGTCAGATAAAAAAAGAGCAAGACAGCGAAGCTGCCCCATAACGTGTAGTCGCCAACCGCAATTCCGGTGGTCGTGACGACCGAGGTCACATTGACTGCCACGATACGAAACGCATCCCACCATCCGTAATCGCTGTGAAAACACAGCCAGGTCCCCACAGCCAGCGATGTGACGAGCAAGAATCCAATAAATCCGCGTACCTGGTGGTCCTTGATCAGCGCAAGCCGATCGCCCCGCAATGACGCGACGTACAAGGTGAATGGCAGGCTGCCCAGAATCATGATAGCCGTTGCCACCCAGTGAATCGCTGGTTGCGTCCAATGCCCAAGTGAGGCATCCGACGTTGAGAACCCGCCGGTAGAGATCAACGACATGGCGTGGTTGACCGCTTCGAATGGCGTCATCCCAACGAGCCAGAGCGCCAGGGCGCCGATGCCAGTAAGCCCCAGATAGAGCACAAGAATATACTTGGCTGCCATATGGGAACGCGGTGTCACTTTGTCCGACCAATCTGAGGACTCTGTCTGGAACAGACGCATGCCGCCCACTCGCAACAGTGGGAGGATCGCCACAGCCATGCCGATAAAACCGATGCCTCCCAACCAATGCAGCATGGAGCGCCATATCAGCAAGCCGGGAGATGCGCTATCCAGACCGGTGAGTACAGTCGAGCCAGTGGTTGTGATGCCAGACATCGTTTCAAAGAATGCGTCGGTGTAGCTGATATCGCTGATAAACACCATTGGCAACGCTGCGAACATGCACACAACTACCCAGCTTGCGGTCGTCAGCAGGTACATATCCCTGGGACGAAGCTGGCCAGTATCCGGGCGCCCCCGCACGATCATCAGGAGGCCACAGACGAAGGTAATCAAACTCGACCAGAGAAATGCCGAGAGATCGTCGCTACGCCCATAGATCACCAGTGTGATCATGGGAATGGCCATGCTTACGGCCAGCGTGATCAGAAAAATGCCTAAGATGAAGCCGATAAGCCGAATTGCTGCGAAGGACATAACAGGTGCGTTCCAAATTAGCACCGCGCAGTATCGGATGCCCAACCTGAAAGCCTCGTAAATTTTGCGTAAAACTTTTACGAGCAACACCAGCCTCGCCTACTTCGAAATCCATGAAGAAAACCGGGCTGAAGAAGACACCGAATACAACAACAGCCTCCCGCCCAGCGCGCTCGTGGATTGGGCCTACGTCGGCATCAAGGCAAAAACCAAAGGCTATGAAGCCGAAATCTCCGGCGAACTGGCACCGGGCTGGCAAGTTCAAGCGGGCTACACCCACAAGGTCATCCGTGATGACAGCGGCAAAAGTTTTCCACCTGGGAGCCTGAAGACCAGCTCAACTTCTACACCAGCTACAAACTCACCGGCAGCCTCGACCGCCTCACGCTCGGCGGAGGCGCGCGCTGGCAAGGCAAAGGCTGGCAAGACGTGTACAACAGCGGCAAAGGTGTGACCCAAGAGTTTTCCCAAGACCCGTACTGGCTGGTCGACCTGATGGCGCGCTACCAGGTGAGCAAAAACCTCTCCGCGTCGGTGAACGTGAACAACGTGCTCGACAAGAAGTACTTCACCAATATCGGGTTCTACAGATCGTCGTACTACGGGGATCCGCGGAACGTAATGGTGTCGACACGCTGGGATTTCTGACGTCCTGCCCTCCTCTGCAAATAGCGTCCGATCAATTGCTCAGGCCACTGGACCGTGGTCTTGGGCTCCGGACCGCTACTCAGTAGCTGCAAGATTTGCATGACTTCGCCATGCATGCCCGATAGTAGTTCTGAGCTTCTACCGCGATGGACTTGTCGGTGATACTACGGTCCCTGCGCACCTTGGCAGCGGTAGGATACTTCTGGTTGGTCTCGGCATTGCAATCGCCCACCACTTTTCTGTCTTCCGGCGTCAACTCATCAAGTGGTTTGCCTTCACCCGCCTTGGGAAAGACGATTCTGCCGAACACCAACTGTGGTTTCACGCCACCGTGTTTAATCGCCCACGCCTGCAGTTCAGCCTCATCGAGTATTCCCGGATACCTCGAATGCACATTGACCCTGCCTTTATTGGGCACGATATCGATAGTCGCATTGAACATCTGATGCGCGTAGTCATGGAATGCCGGCCGTGCAAACTCGGGCATTTCATAGCGATCGTCGAGGATCTTGAAGCCGACACCATTGGTCAATAGCGCCTCCACCGAGACCTGCGCCAGGTACTGATGCAGCAGTGCCGTATCCCGGCGCTCGCGCGCCTGCTCATATTGAAGGAAGACTTGCGGCAGGTTGGGTGCGGTACTCGGGGTTTCTCGCAAGAGCTGGCGGGCCCGCAGATAGTCTGGAACCACCGTTTTCATGTCTTCGGGAATATTGTCCTGGACCCTTTCCCGGTCGTTTCGCCATTTTTGCATCGTGCAGCTGTTCTGGCAGGCCTGCTGCTCGGCGAAGGTGCCGTAACACACGCAATCGGCCTGAGCCAATACCGGTGCGCCGAAGCAAAGCATCAGCAGCATGGCCTGCCAGAGCTTGGGGGGGATAAGCTGGGGGGGCTGTGAATCGATCATGGTTTCCGTCCTCGCCTCTGCACGAGCGTGGATGATCAGTCCAGATGCGTGGGACAGCGATTGCACTAGACCGGTTGCGGATTTAGAGCGACGAGCCGCAATGTCGCGACGATGACCTTACGTGCAGGAGGTTCGATCCACTCGATGATTGAGTGTAGGTGAAAGAAGGGACTGTCAGATTTTTTAGGGGTCTACTATTTAGATAGGCCCTGTAGCTTCTAAAAGGAGCGCACGATGAACGACGAACAGGTAGCACCCGAGACGCAAGGCGTTACGGTGAAGTTACTGGCAACGGTTGACCTTGGTCCTGAGATTGAGGGCATGGCAGGCCGCCAACTCAGAATGCGTATGGTGACCATCCAGCCTGGAGGCGTCTTTGGCCCGATTCACAACCATAAAGACAGGCCGGGCACCGTCTATATACTGCAAGGCACGATCACGGATCATCGAAATGGAATTGCCAGGGACTATGCGCCGGGAGTGGGCTGGCCTGAGGACAGGAATACCACTCACTGGCTTGAGAACAGAGGAACGATTCCAGCGGTGGAGATATCGGTTGATATTGTCAGGCAAGAGTAAGTGCTGGGCTAACTGAATTGCACTGGGGTTTATAGACGCCCGTACTGGCTGGTCGACTTGATGGCGCGCTACCAGTTGAGCAAAAACCTGTTCGCCTCAGTGAACGTCAACAACGTGCTCGATAAGAAGTACTTCACCAATATTGGGTTCTACAGATCGTCGTATAAGGAGATCCGCGGAACGTGATGGTGTCGACACGCTGGGATTTCTGACTTCTTGCTCGCATCTGCAAATAGCGCAGCAGGCAACAAAAAACTTATTCCTGTGGTGCGGTCATCCCCCAGCAATCTTTAACCGAGGCTACGAAACCTGCACAATTGCCTGCTTTTTCTCGACAGGAAGTCCGACCATGCAACGGATTGTGATTCTGGGCAACGCCGGTAGCGGCAAATCCACCCTCGCCCGCGCCCTCGGCAGGCATCTTGGCCTGCCGGTGGTGCACCTGGACACATTGTTCTGGGAGCCCGGCTGGGTCGAACCGGACGCCGAGAAATTCCGCGCACGGGTCAGTGAAGCGATCGCGCCGGATGCGTGGATTTGTGAGGGCAACTATGCGCGGCGTACATTTGATCTTCGTTTGCCCCGTGCCGACTTGATCATCTGGCTTGATACGCCGCGGGTTACCTGTTTAGCCCGGGTGATCGTGCGTAGCGTGATGAACCGGCCACGACCGGATCTGGCTACAGGTTGTAAAGAGAAGATTGATCGGGCGTTTTTGACCTTTCTGAGTTTTGTGTGGAATTTCGATCGTGGTTATCGTCCGGGCATTGAGGCGGTGCGGTTGGCTGTGGGGCCACATATTCCTACGGTGCATTTGTGTGGTGACCGGCAGATTGCTGCATTTTTTGATGGCTTACATCAGCTGAAACCCTGTCTTGAGTAGATGGACAGCAGCATTCGCCACCGGTGGTAATACTGAGACAACCACGCTCGTATGCGATGAGGGACGAGCAGAATCGCACTCCATCAAGAACGTCCGGTTTTAGGTCGGTTGCAACCCTGTGCGACAGGCAGCAACCGGCCAAGAGCGGTCGTTGGTGACGGGGGCTACGAGCTCGGCTGTCGGTGCCGGGCATAGAGTATTGAACCACCCACTCCCGACGTTCCTCTAGTTTGCAGTTCAAACGTATCCGGATACCCCTTGATCAACTCACTGAGCTTTTTATAACCATGGGTGCGAGGGTCGAATTCAGGTCTCAATTTGCTGATGTTGGTGCCCAGCGCACCCAAGTGAGCCCAGCCGTCCTCGTCGGCAATGTCATCCAAGATCTTTGCGATGAAACTTACTGGTGCCTTGGGTAGCTTTTTTACTTCGGGCGTACTGGCGACTTTGATGGCCTCGATTTCGGCGGGTGGCTCGGGTTCGGGTCGACCATGTCCATTGCTTGCAGCAACAAGCACTTCACCGCGCAGCAATTCGGTATAGATGAACTTGTCGCAGGCCGACACGAACGGTCTCGGGGTTTTTTCTTCACCAAACCCGTAGACCGTCAAACCTTCTTCTCGTAACCGCGAAGCGAGGCGGGTGAAGTCACTGTCGCTCGAAACCAGGCAGAAACCGTCGAAGCGTCGGGTGTACAGCAGGTCCATTGCGTCGATGATCAAGGCACTGTCTGTTGCGTTCTTACCTTTGGTGTACGCGAACTGTTGGATAGGCTGAATCGAATGGTCGAGTAGCACCTTTTTCCATCCACCCAACTGAGGGCCAGTCCAGTCGCCATAGATCCGCTTGACGTTGGCGACACCGTACTTGGCGATTTCTTCGAATAAACCTTCGACAATTGCTGCGGGGGCATTGTCGGCGTCGATTAACACTGCCAAGTGTTTTTGCGTGGGGGTGGGTGCGTGGATGGCCATGGGTCGTCCTTGAGTTGAGGACTTCAACATACCGTTAAATCACGGATGAACAAAGGGATCACCGCTTCGCGCTAGAGAGCGAGTTTTGCCAACGGCGACGGGTTTGCGGTGATGTGCAAAGCGGAACCGATTAGCCAATGACTTTTAATCGACCGATAGCAGCCGATGGTCAGAGGCTGCTTAGGGTCCAGAGTGTGTAAAAACACAGACACCGTCTGGAAGTCTGCGTTGCTACATAAAATCTGCCAACACTTGGCTAGTCAGCAGACCTGAAATTTGCGTAGGAACGCGATTTTCGTTCTGGTTCTGACCGTCAAACCTGCTCTAAAACGTTTTTACACAGCCTCGGTCGCTTTCTGCCTCTCGCGACGGGCAGAAAACGGCCAAAAGCAGTCACTCGCGAGTATCTGTTTCACCCAGGAATGACGCTGACAGTGTTAACGACGCCGTCTTCGCTAGTGTCCCGTTCGACGCCCAGGGGAGTGGCGCGTCGGTCTCGCAAATAGCGATAATTTTTTCGGCTTTCTTCAATCTGTCCGCGTTCCAGCGTGGCATAGACAGGATGTCCATCGGTGGATTCGACCAACACATTTCCGAACGGATCGACGGCGACACTCTCGCCAGGAAACGACAGCCCCTTACCTTTACCAATGCGATTCACCAAAACGGCAAAGCATTGGTTTTCCATGGCGCGGCTGATCACGGCGCGTCGGTGTACGGGGCCGTAGGGGTCCATGTTGCCATCCAGCACGAGGATGACGTCGGCGTCCAACAGGGCCAACGAGCGGGCGGTCTCCGGAAACTCGATGTCATAGCAGATGAGCACGCCCACCCGTAACGAGGCAATTTCACACACCGCGTACTGCGAGCCGGCATCGAAAACGCCCCAGTCCGTATCGGGCCAGAGATGAGTCTTGCGGTATTTGAGGGCAATGCGCCCCAATCTGTCGACCAACATCGCGGTGTTATAAGCCCGCCCGTCAGCAAGCTCGCAAAAGCCAAAAGCGATGGCTGTATTGCTATTGCGTGCCGCCTCCTGAATGAGTCGGATGGGCTTGCCACGGGTCGTCAGCCCAACGGTACCAATCTCATCCTTGGTGGGAAAACCTGAGAGCGTCGTCTCCGGAAACACGATTAAATCTGTATCGATCGGAGCATTGCGGATAATTGACAGCATATTGCTCAGGTTGATGTCGACCTGTGCGTCCGTAATGGGCAATTGTGCCAGCAAAATGTTCATGGAAGCCTCCATAAAAAAGGGCACCGCACCTGGGTCGATGGGAGCGGTGCCCTGAAACGTCAAACAATGCGACTGTCGATCAGAACCAGAAAACCGGAGTTGTCGTCAGCAACTCGATTCCGGTCCGGGTGACGATGAAGTTCTGCTCCCACCCAACGCTGCCGACACCTTTTCGTGTCATGAAGGACTCTCCGGAGGCGACCATCCCTTCTTCGAAAATATCGTCCGCCGTGACCGAGTCCCGGTTGATGATCGGGTGTTCCCACATGGAGCCGTTGCCGTGGCCAAAGTACGGCCATTGCTTGGCGGCCAGATCCTCTTCTTCGGCCACGCGTGCCTGCACGCGCTCGGCCTCGCCGACCACGTCGAGCACCCGGGCGCCGTGTTTCACGGAGTTCATCACCGCCTCCGTGATGGCGTAAGAGTCGATCAGCAGCGAGCGCTGCTCCGGGGTGGGCTTGCCGCCGCAAACCAATGAGCGTCCTGGATCGAGCCAGTACCCCTGATGCGTGGGCCCATAGATCCAGGTCCTGACCATATCGCCCTTGCTCGGCGCGCCCATGGAATACCCGTACATTGGGTCACGCTCGAAGAATTGACTGTCCTCGTCGTTGCCGAAGTTCACTGGAATCCGCAGCCATCCTCCCCCGCGACGCGTAAGTTCATAAGCGCCTTCTGCCGCTGCCTCGGCCGCAGTCTTGCCCGCGTAAAGGCTGTCGCACACGCGGTATAAGGCGCTGGAGACCATCTGCCCCGCTTCGCGAAACATGTCCAGCTCTCGCGGGCTCTTAATCCGGCGGCAGCGGCGGATCAGGTTATCGTCATACTCGAACTGGATACCGGGCGTCTGTTCCGCGAGCTGCCTGGCGTACTTCATCGGCAGATTGTCGGACCCGACGAACACGACGCTGCGATGAGGCTTGCGCGCGTTCAGAGCCTTGGCGACGCTGCTGATCGGGTCATCACTGAAGAAATAATCGCCGCAGCGCACCATACGACGGCGCACTGTCGCCACGTCGGCATGCAGTTCAGGTTTCTTTCCAAGCTCCAATATCACACAGCAGAAACCTCGTGCGTTCCAGATTGGAGAATCCGGTTCCTGGCCAGAATGTTCCGACCAGAAGTTGGTGAGCCAAAGTGTTTCCATGGCCCGCTCATAGTGGCCGGCTGTCTTGCCCCAGACAATGGCCAACTCATAACCCTGCCGGCGCATTTCATCTTCCACTTTTCTCCAGCGATCTTCATATTCATCCACTGGAAAATAACCGTCAGGGTAATTCATTCTTTCGATAGTCATCACGATTACCTCAATCTTTGTTTTTATACATAAGTGCGCTGAATACTGATCAGCGCTCGAGCGCCGTAGCCGTCATATTCAACCCATGACAAGAGAATTAAAATACTGCAAATCTGCACTATTGCTATCGTTGTCAAATTAACCAAGGAACGAAATCTCGTATCGCTAGAGGTCGCGTTCCACGACAACATGTGCAAGTTGTCGAAGTGCATCGGCTTCTGGGCCAAATGCATCCAGTGCCGTTAACGCTCCCCGCAGAAGTTGCGAGGCATATTGCTGCGCCCCTTCCAATCCCATTGAAGAAACAGCGGTGGACTTGTCAGCGTGCTGGTCCGCGTGAACCGCTTTCCCCAGGGCAACCCGATCTCCGACGACATCCAGAATGTCGTCGCAAACTTGAAAGGCTCTTCCGATCAGTGCGGCGTATTTTCTCAAGGCCACGAAGCGACTCGTTTCCACAGCTGCGCCACTCGCCATTGCGCCCAGCACGACGCTGGCCTCGATCAATGCGCCGGTTTTCAAACGCTGCATTTCAGCGACTTGCTCCAGAGTCGGTCGGGCACCGGCCAGCGCCATATCGAGAAACTGGCCGCCTGCAAGACCAGAGGGGCCAGCCGCCCTGGCCATGACCGCCACCATTTGTAGCCGAGTCTCGGCACTCACCGCTGATGGTTGCGCCAACGATTCGAACGCCAGAGCCTGCAAGGCATCCCCCGCGATCAAGGCGTTGCTCTCGCCGTAGGCTACATGCAACGCCGGCTTCCCTCGACGAACGAGCGCGTCGTCCAGTGCCGGTAGATCGTCGTGTATCAAGGAATAGGCGTGCATCAGCTCCAACGCGCAAGCGACACCGTCCGCAGCGTCAAGCTGCCCTCCCATGGCTTCACACGCACTGTAAGCGAGGATTGGCCGCAAACACTTACCCGGCTCAAATACGCCGTAAGCCATGGCGTTATACAGCTTGTCCAGTGAGGGACTTGAGTGTGTCAGTAGTTTCCGCAATCCACTGTCCAGTCGAGCGCGAAGTATCAGATATCTTTCGCTGTCCAAGTTTTTATGTGTTTGCATCACTGGTTCACCAGATTTATTCGTTATCCGTAACGGCAGCGCGTAACGTAGAGTGCGTGTAAGAAGGTGCGGCCCATTTCGAATAAATAACCCAACCCGCCATCGCCAGGAAAATAATCATGATCGGCACCGCCCAGTTTTCGTACCACGCAAGTTCCGGATAACGAGGCCACGAAATATTGACCGTTTCAAATAGAGTCCAACCTGTTGCCGCGAAGATGGTGGGAATACTCAAGACTCCCAGAGAGAACGGCCCCTCTCGCCAGTCTCCTTTCAATACGCTTATACAAGCGCCCACCAGCGGGAATGCAAAGGCGAGATAGAATCCGGCAATACTGAACGCCAATAACAGCGGATAAATATTGGTAAAAGACAACATGAACAACAGTGCCGATAACCCGCCCGTTAAAAGAAAAGCGCGCGTAGGCAATTTGTCATCCCCACTCAGCTGTCGCAGGAAATCCGAGCAGGGAATGGTTCTATCCCGAGCGAACGCCCAAATAACCCGCGATACCGACGCCTGAATGCCCAGCATGCACGCTAGAAACCCGATAATGAACAGCACCAGCATGCCCTTGTAAGCGATCTGCCCTAAATGAGTGACCAGCGTCACCGTGACAGGGTCGCTACCGGCGGGGAACTGCAAGGTGGGCAACGCCAAAATCAGCGAAAACGCCGAGAATGCCACCACCGCGCCAACCGACAGCAGGCAAAACAGCATCGCCTTGGGTACCGCTCGTTCAGGATCTTTGACTTCCTCAGCAACGGCACCGGCGCTTTCAAAGCCTACGAATGCCCAACCGCAGTAGGCGATGGCGAGCGCTACTTTCGACGAGAAAAAGCCGGCGATACCTGGTTCCGGCCAGGCAAACACCTGAGCGTCGGGAATCAGGATGGACAGCGCGTTGACTTTGAACTCCATCAGCAACAACACGCCGATGCCGACCGAACCGATCACTTCGGCACCAATGCATAACCAGACGATGGTCGAAAAAATTTTTCGGCCTTGGGTATTACCCCACGTGGCGAATGCGATGAGAAACAGGGCAATCGGCACACTGATCATCTTGTCGGTCGCATCGATGCCGAACAGTTGCGCCACGAATCCCGCGCCGCCAAGGGCTACCGTTGCAATGGTGATCGGCAGCGTGCAGATGTACGTCCAGCCCGCAAACCAGCCAAAGCGACTGCCGAGCAGGTACTTGGACCACTGATAAATACTGCCCTCATACGGAAATCGCGATACCAGCATGGCGAAGACCAACGCCACCAGCAGTTGCCCTGCCATGGCCACCACCAACCCCCACCAGAAGGCAGGACCGACCGTTAAAATGCCGATACCGAAGATGGAGTAAAGCGCCACGATGGGCGAGATGAAGGCAAAAGCCAGGGAGAATGTGGAGGAAAAGTTAAGTTCACGCTGGAGGTGATGACCCTTTTCCTGACAATTGTCCTTGCCAACCGATGTGCTGTTCATGAGCATACTCCCGCCGCTCGCGTAATCCGCGAGTCTTCAAGTTCATATTGTTATCGTTGTAGGTCGGCCGCTGAATGACCGTTGTTGCGGGGATGCGTGCCGAGCCTTGAAGGCGATGTTAGCGCTCGTCACCGACTGTACCAATAGTGCTAATCTGCACTAGCCACCGTTATGACCGCCCGAACATGTGCATCATGAACAAAGAGAATATTTCCCGTTCACTGGTGATGTCGAGTTTGGCGTACAACCGCTGCTTATAATTTCTGACCGTTCCCAGGCTGAGATCCAGTTTTTCTGCGATCACAGGCATCGAATATCCACGTAAGGTTTTTTCGACCAGTTGTCGCTCGCGCGGGCTGAGGTGATAAGTATCATAGAATCGTTCGAAGAACTCTTTTACATCCGTTTGTATATACCCTTCGCTTTTTTGTTCGAGAAATACTGCTCTGACGCTCGCAGTAGAAGCGGATACATTCCTGGAATATTCCCAGTGGGCAATCAAACCCTCAACATGAACCGCTATCAGTTCAGGCTGACTCAATATGAATTCCAACTTTTCTTTTTCGAAAGCATGACCGGTCAAGGCGTTCCATGCGGGGTTTTGGTAGATGACCCTGTTATCACTTCCTAATGTGAGTACGCCGACCTTTCCATTCCCGAACAGGGCACCAAGCCCCTCCATGAACTCCGTTCGCATGTGCGCGGCATGCGCAGCGACGATGATCGGGTACAGGGCAGTGAAAAAGGCGATTTCATCCTCATTGAACAGGGTGTATTCGCGATCAAAACAGAAACCCAGATAACCCCCACCGATGACAGGCAGCATCAGCGTCAACTCGTCCAGAATCTGCCCCGACTTGAATATTTCATCGTAATAAACATTGGACTCATCCTCGCTTTGCATGAGCGAAAACGTGACTACAGAGGGCACACGATCTTCAGTCACTAGCCGAAGCAGAGGGTCGATCCTATAGAGGTGATCCATGTATTGCGTAACCGCCTCGTGGCTCAATGACGTGTTGACGATGAATTCGGGGGCAGAAAACCTGCTGTACTTGATAGCAAGCCAGCGCTCACAGTCAATATATTGTCCCAGCGTTTCAAGCACGACGGCATAAAAGCCCTGTCGCCCTACAGCATCGACAACGGCCGCTATTGCTGCCGCCACACGCTTATGATCATGGAAGACTTCACTCATGAGGACCTCTGATTTTGCAAATGCCTAACCTCGTAAAGCATAGTCCTTTTACAGTGCGCCATGCCCGACGGTTCCAATACGTTACTAAACCTTAATTTAGGCAAGTATCGAGCACTATAATGTTTGACTCGGGTGATTATATAACGTGCCAGCAACCGACAACAGAGCACCCACACGAGCGCCGTAGCAAATACAATGCCACGCTGACACAAAGAATGAGAAACACAATAGTGCAATATTACACCATTGACTTTTTATCAAGATACGACGCATCACAGCGATTGAATAACATTAACTCTTGAGCCTGCTTAACACCCTACAAATTCTTACTCAGTAGTTTAGACGCGGACTACATAAAACAGAATCCGATCTCAATACCAAACAAGTAAAACATACCGTGCAACTCAGAATAGACTTTGGGCAGTGATAGTTCCGGGCTAAAACTGCCTGCTACAAATCAGAAACGGCTGCTGGTCAGGAGCGGGTGGTGAAGCTCTCAATGTCCACCGTGGTCTTTTCGTGGCTCTCGCGACGGGCAGAAAAACGGCCAGACTTGGACTGAACGGCTGCTTTGGGGTCGAAAATTGCCACCGACAAACCGCGAGACGAAAGCTCTGAATGCGCTATTCGGCGTCGAGCAAAATCTCATACCGCTATGCCAAAGCGTTCCCCACATCCGCCGAGGGCGAACTCGCCAAGGGAGACACCTTGAGCATTGCGTGCAAGCCCCCCCTGAATAAGTGCATTCGTTACGCCAACCCATTCATTGGTACACCGGATACTCCTCACATAACGCTGACTGAGTGCAGAAATCAGTCGTGCAACAATATTCAATTAAACAAATTAAACATCCGCAAAACGCGCATGTTTAATCGTCCTACTGCTTACGTCCTGAAAGCTACAAGACCTTGCGCCGTTGCCTACGGGTACCCCAGAATCCGCCGGCTTGTGCGCCTGTGGCCCGCTCGGTAAGTTGATTCCCGTCACTGCCCATCAGTGATCGGGTTTAGCAGCTCGTGGTTTTCCGGTGAAGTGCACAAGCTCTTTCAGTCAGGCATTGCCTGCACTCGATGGTAGCTGTGCGCAGGGCGCCTTCGGGCGCGCCGGTTTGCTGGATCCCCGGTCTGCTAACCTGCGTACAGCTGCCTCCCTTCTCGTTTAGCAGCAGGAGGGCCGGCACTCCATTGAGGATCCCGCAAATGGTAAAGCCTTCACCCAATCCCCCGGACACCGATCCGGCATCTCCCTGCGAAAGCCGCAACTCAAACAAACTCAACGAAGCCGCCGAAAGCGCCCTCGCCCCCCGCGCCCCCTCGACCGCCGACATAAAAGCCACCCCACGCACACCCAGCACCCTGTTCACCGTCGACCCGCACGCCACCACCGAAACCCTCGCGGTCTATCTGGTCGAAACACTGGCCTCGGTCGACGTGATGGTTCATCACCTGGTGGATCATCTGGACGGCGGATCGCGCCACGCCCTGCTGGGTATTTCCAACAGCATCATGCTCGCGGAAATCACCGCGAACCGGATGCTGGATCAGATCGATCCACCCACTTGAGGCAGAAGCAAACCCGTCCGGTATCGATCTACAACCGTGAGCGTCCACACCTGTCTTTGAAATACAAAACGCCCGATGCGATGCATCGGGCGTTAGGGTGAATCAGGTGTAAACCTATTTCAGGACCAGACAGATTACAGCTTCGTCACAAAAGTCCGAGCCTGATACAGCACAAAGCTGCTAAGCACAATAATAACGGCGACTGCGAGCATGTCGGCGCCCGGAAAACCCCAGAAATCAGACATAGTGCTTCCTTAGTGATAATAGTAAGTGGCAACAACCATCAGGCCAGCGCTGTGTCGCGCATGCGTTGGCGACCAAAGTCGCTGACCCTGAACTTGAACAGCACTCGGCCGGGACCGAAATAGGCCTGATCATCCAGCGTCTCCTCAACACTTTCGATGATGCCGCTGGAGAACAGGTCCGTCAGGGTGACGCGGGTGTTGCCGCGCCAGTAGGCACCGCAAATACCGTATTCACTCATCAGCGCATCGGTGATTTGCCAGTCCCAGATGCCGACGTCCTGCTGATCGTTGATCAACTGGAGAATGCGGCCCTTCATATGCAGCTTATTCATGGCTTGCTCCAACCATCACGAGTCCACAGCATCAATGGCGGTGCCAGGTTTTTTGCTGTCGGTTGATACGGCGCGCACGACTTCGAGCACCTCATCACTTTCGGTGAACATCACAAACCCGCCCGCCACAAACAGCACCAGACCAGCCAGGAAGTTCCACTCGGGAAACTTCAGCGTGAAGGCGGCGAGGAAGATCACCGCAAACAAACCATACAGCGCGGCAATTGCTTGCCCGCGGCCGACGCCAATCAGTGGGAACGACTTGTACCAGGAGACGTAGCAGAACCCGAAAGTCACGCCCGCTAACGTCAGCCAGCCGATGGCCGCCCAATTGAATGTGGCGACCACCAGTTCGACTACCGGTTGATCGGTAAACAAATAGATGGCCGGCAAAATCAGTGCGACCCAATACAGCACTTCGGCGGTAAAACGCACTGTAATGCCTACATCCGGGTCGGCAACGTCGAGCCCGCGACCGGCGATTGCGCCTTCTACACCCCAGCCAATTGCAGCCATTGCACCGCCTAGATAGCCCAGCCAGCCGGCGTCACCGGTGCCGGTGATTTCAGCAATGATGCCGGGTGCATACACCGTCACACCGCCGGCCAGGATAATAAAAATACCCACGGCTGCACGCCGGGTGATTTTCTCCTGGTACCAGAGCCTGGCCAGCGTTGCGCCGATGATGGGGTACATCAATGCGGAAATGGCCGCGAAGGCCCCGCCGATATAACCGATCGCCAGATACGAGCCGAAGATGGCCATCGGGCCGCCAAAGATGGCGCCGATGAAGAACCACTTGGAGATGTAACGCATCTGTTTGATGGTGCGAACGTACTCGCCCCACTTGCCCAGCACCCCGTTCCAAACGAACAGGAAGAACAACACGGCAACGGCGTTGAAGGTGGTCAGCACGGCTGCCGCCAACATGAACTCGGCATTGGTGTCGTACTTCAGGTCTGCAAAAGGCGCTTCGAACCAGACTGCGGAACCTGGAACGTACCAGGCCCCCCAGAGCACGGCGCACCACAATGCCCACGTAAACCCCCAGCGGATGCTGCTGGTGGTGAAGCGCGACCGTGCCTGGCTCAGGCTTGGCTGATTCATGTAGATGCCGTTGCTGGCTTCGATTGCTTGTCGTGCAGGAAGGCTTCCAGTGAATCGTCCATCGCATCCATCCACGGCGTGTGATGCACGGGCGCCAGGGTGCCGGTCAGCGTGGAGCGGTAGCTTTTGTTGCGATAGCCGAGGATATCGGCGGCTTTGTGATGCTCCCACTCCTTGAAGATATCAGCCACGGCGAGAACATCGAAAGGCGGGTAATCGGTTGGCTCAAGCAGGTCGAGTATGTAGGCGGCCTGATAGTCGATGGCTTCAAAGGGATCGGCCACTTGCTCTTCGCGGGCCACCCATTCACGGCTGTCGCGGGCCATGGCTTGTTCTGCTGGCAGCTTGATGCGGCCAAGCATAATGTCCCGGGCATACCAGGCCTGGGCATCGAACATGTTGAAGGTGTAGTACTGATCCTGCATGCCGAGGAACATCAGCTTCGGATTGGCCAAAGACACGATGCCTTTATACAAGCCTTCCGGGTACAGCCGGTTGCGCGTGGTCAGCGTCAGCTCGTTGGGCAGGAACGGGAAGTGATGCCGATACCCGGTGCACAGGATGATCGCGTCGACCTCTTTGCTGGTGCCATCCTTGAAATGTGCGGTCTTGCCGACCACATGGGTGAGCAACGGTACTTCGGCAAAGGATTGCGGCCAATCAAAGCCCATAGGCTTGGTGCGATAGCTGAAAGTAACCGATTTGGCGCCGTACTTGTGGCACTGCGTGCCGATGTCTTCTGCCGAGTAACTGCTGCCAACCAGCAGCAGATCTTTGCCTTGAAACTCGCACGCATCGCGGAAATCATGGGCGTGCAATACGCGACCGGGAAACTGTTCCAGGCCTTTGAAGTAAGGCGCGTTGGGGGTCGAAAAGTGCCCGGTGGCGACGATGACGTGATCGAACTCTTCGGTGATCAGTTGGTCCTGCTTGAGGTCGCGCACGGTGACCGCGAACTTGCCGGTGCTCTCGTCATAGGCAACCCAATGCACCGCTGTATTGAAGCGGATGTGCTGGCGCACATTGCTTTTGGCGACGCGGCCGATGATGTAGTCACGCAACACGGCGCGTGGCGGGTAGGAGGGAATCGGCCGGCCGAAGTGTTCTTCGAAGCTGTAATTGGCGAACTCCAGGCATTCCTTGGGGCCGTTTGACCAGAGATACCGGTACATGCTGCCATGGACGGGCTCGCCATGCAGATCCAACCCGGTGCGCCAGGTGTAATTCCACATGCCGCCCCAGTCATTCTGCTTTTCGTAGCAAACGATCTCGGGGGATTCAGCGTCGTCGCAACGAGCGGCTTCAAATGCACGTAACTGTGCCAAGCCGCTAGGGCCGGCGCCAAGAATGGCAACTCTAAAAGTCATAAAGACTCCTTCTTCAGGCGGTTCATCGCACGCGGGATCTTGTTGGCCCTGGCGACGACTGAGCGCGGAAAAGAGTGACGCTCGTACCGGTAACGGTCGGGCCATCAAGCTCTGGGTGATGCGCACTGAAATCGGCTTAACCGATGGCGCAATGTGATGAAGGCTGCATCTGTCGGTGAAACAGAAGGCCGGGGGTGGGCAGGCCACCAATGAAGCGCGGGTTCTCGAGAAAACGCTGGAAGGCAGCGTTCGATCCGGTCAAACAGGAGAAAAAATGCTTGAACCGGTCAGAACCTTAACACACCTGACGTAGGGAGAGGGCTTTTTCCTGAAAATAACCATTGATGATGGTGACGCTCGCATGAGCTGATTTATTTTTTTCAGCAGGTGCCGGCAGTTCATGATCGTGGTGATTTCGCAGATCAGCGCGCTGAGTGTCAGGCGTACGAACTGGCGTATTGGCGTGATTTCAAATAGCGCTTCTTCCATCGTCGGATCACTCAGGTAGAGCCAGTTTTGCAGCGTATGAATGCGCAACATGGTTTCCAGCGGATAGGGTTTCGAACACGGGTCGCGGTAGGGACGGGAGTGACCTGCCGCCTCCCGCCCAGATCCGTACGTGCGGAACTACCGCATACCGCTACTGCCTCGGGTATGGGAGGCGAAGCGATCCTCAGGGTAAGGATGTGCATCCCTGGGTTTTGGCATGTAGATGTCGGCAAGGTGTGTTCGCCGGCCCCTTACCTTGCAGGACTTTACAGCAGGCAGCAATACGGCCAAAAGCGGTCATCCCCGCTGACGACGAATCTTGCTTAGTCGCCTTCTCAATGCCACATCAAACGCCAGGGCGCAGCAAGTCCAGCAAAAGCCTAAACGCAGGCTTCGGCTGCCTGCGGCTTGGATAGTAGAGGTGATAGCCGGTCACCGTAGGACACCAATCTTCTAACACTCGTACCAGACGCCCTTCGAGGATGTGCTGTTCAACGACGTCTTCCGGGAGATGAGCAAGTCCGACACCTGCAAGTGCAAAGTCCAGCATAAGAGGGACCGTGTTACACACCATGTGGCCCTCCGCGCGGACTCTGATCTCACGCTCCTCTTTTGCGAACGGCCAGGACCAAAGCCCACCTGATGTTGGTAGACGCAGATTGATTCCGATATGGGCTGTCAAATCATGAGGCGTGATGGGTTTAGGCCTGCGCTTGAAGTACGAAGGCGAACCAACCACCGCCTGCCGAAAGTCAGGGCCTATGCGAACCCCGATCATGTCCTTAGCCACCTGCTCGCCTAAACGAATCCCCGCGTCGTACCGTTGCTCGACGATATCCACCAAGCCGTAGTCATTGTTGATTTCGACCCGAACCTCTGGGTAATCCAACATAAGCCTACTAACTGCTGGCGTTAGGATCGTCGCAGAGGCGTGTTCTACCGAGGTAATCCTTAAGGTACCTGCTGGCTTTCCGCTCAACTCAGATAGATCTGCCAATCCAGCTTCGATCCCCTCAAAGTGTGGAGCTATCGAGCCTAATAAGCGTTCTCCAGCCTCTGTCGGTGAAACGCTTCGAGTGCTGCGAGTTAGCAGCTGCACACCCAACTGCTCTTCAAGCCGTCTGAGCGTCCGACTGAGTGCAGGTTGTGATGTTCCTAACTGAGCCGCCGCTTTGGTAAAGCTCCGCTCACGTGCGACCGTCAGGAAAGCAACCAAGTCGTTAACCGTGTCTCGCATGATTGATATCCAAATGATATAGGTCCATTCCTACCATACCATCTAATCATTTGTCGGATGCGCTGTTAGATTGGGTCCACATTCAGTGTGGGACCTCTCATGAACCCGATCTATGACTTCAACGGACAAGTGGCCCTAGTGACTGGTGCAAGTGCTGGCATCGGTCTTGCTGCGGCACAGGCTTTCGCCAAAACAGGCGCTGCCGTAGTCCTGGCTGACATCAATAAAGCTTTGGTTCACAGCGAAACCGACAAGCTGCTTGCTGCCGGGTACAAGGTTACTGCCGTCGTTTGTGATGTAGCGGATGAGACGCAAGTGGCCGCGATGATTCAACGTACCGTTGCCACTTATGGCCGCCTGGACATGGCCTTCAACAACGCCGGTATTGCTGGCCATTCCGGTTCATTGACCGACGAAACAACCGAATCCTTCGACCAACTCAATGCCATCAATTTGCGCGGTGTCTGGGCCTGCATGAAACATGAACTGGCTCAGATGGAGCGCCAGGGCAGCGGCGCCATTGTGAACTGCTCATCGTTGGGAGGGCTGGTAGGTCAGGCGGGGCGTGCCGCCTATCACGCGACTAAACATGGTGTGATAGGACTGACCAAAAGTGCGGGTGTCGAGTACGCCGCTCGCGGAATCCGAGTGAACG
The DNA here is from genome assembly GCF_002029345.1 of Pseudomonas sp. VI4.1. Lineage (NCBI taxonomy): Bacteria > Pseudomonadati > Pseudomonadota > Gammaproteobacteria > Pseudomonadales > Pseudomonadaceae > Pseudomonas > Pseudomonas sp. VI4.1. Next base: position 2,358 of record NZ_MULM01000091.1, on the reverse strand, counting down.
CCGTTTGCCCCGGCGTCATTGACACCCCGATGTTCACTGACCTGCTTGAGCGATCTCCCGAGGCGATGGAGAGCGTCAAACGCGACCAACCTATTGAGCGTCTGGGTCATCCGGACGAGATCGCTGCAGCAGTACTTTGGTTATGCAGCTCGGCGGCGAGCTTTGTGGTCGCTACGGCTTTGCCTGTCGATGGTGGTTTCACAGCGCATTGATTCTGCAAGACGAAAACATACGTACTCAGGAGTTTTTATGGACAGCGACAAGCCGGTATCAGGTTCGGACTTTTTCACCTCTCTTGGTCGTCGCGAGTTCGTGACTAAAGCCGCGCTTACAGGGGCAGCCCTGGCAGTCGGAGCTTCGGCATGGGCAGGGTCTTCGGTCCCGCCGACCGTTGTCCAGAACTCGAAACCACCTTCTGGAGGGGCTGAAAAAATGACTAAACGTCATCTAGGTAATTTAGAGGTTTCTGCCATTGGCGCCGGCTGCATGAGCATCAGCGCCAACTACGGCCCACCTGCTGATATAGATCAAGGCATTCGAACGCTACGCACAGCTTTTGAAAAAGATGTCACCTTCTTCGATACAGCGGAAGTATACGGTCCCTATACCAACGAAGAGTTGGTAGGCAAAGCCCTCAAGCCCTTTCGCGACCAAGTAAAGATTGCCAGTAAATTCGGTTTCGCCATCGACGGCACCATCGGTCTAAACAGCCGCCCGGAGCACATCAAAAAGGTCGTCGAAGCGTCTCTCAAGCGTTTGCAGACCGACCGTATCGATCTCTACTACCAGCATCGGGTCGATCCCAACGTGCCCATTGAAGACGTAGCGGGTGCTATCAAGGATCTGATCGCAGAAGGCAAAATTCTGCACTTTGGTCTGTCTGAAGCCAGTGCAAAAACCATTCGCCGCGCACACGCGGTGCAACCTGTGTCTGCTATTCAAACAGAATACTCATTCTTCCATCGAGACCCAGAGCACAACGGGGTACTCGCCGCATGTGAAGAGCTGGGGATCGGTTTCGTGCCATGGGCGCCGCTGGGCGAAGGCTATCTGACCGGCAAAATGGACGCTAACACCAGATTCGATCCAAAGACCGATTTCCGAGGAACATTCCCACGTATGTTCCCTGAAAACATGACAGCGAATATGCCAGTCGTGAATATTCTGAGGAGGGTGGCCACGGCAAAAGGCGGGACGCCTGCACAAGTCGCGATTGCCTGGTTGCTCGCACAAAAGTCCTGGATCGTGCCGATCCCCGGCACACGAAGAGTCGATCACCTGACTGAAAACCTCGGGGCGCTGAATATTCAGCTGACAGGTGAAGACTTGATGGTCATGGAGCAGCAGTTCTCCAAATTGACGGTACATGGCGAGCGCATGTCTGAAATGCACATGCAGCAGATCGACCCGACTTAACCCAGCGGTTTTTCACCAAGTTTGTTTGGCCGGGGTTCGCCGATTATGAGCGAGCACTGGGCCACCCCTACGGTGAGTGGCTATGCGTTGCATACCCACAACTGCAACACTCAGCCCTGGCACGTTCATGTGGTGTCCGGATCAGCCCGGGACAAATTGTCTGCAGCACTACTCAGGGACGAAAACGAGGGCTATAGAACTCCAGATTTCAGCTTTGACGCTGGAGCATTCAAAGGTATCTACGCCGAGCGTCATTACGCGATGGCCATGCGTCGCAACGACGCCGCAGGCATTCGTCGCGATGATCATGTTGCCCGTTATGAGGACATGCTGCGTAACCTGAAATTCTACGGCGCGCCGCATGTTGCGTTTCTGTTCATGCCGGTGATTGGCGACAGCGTTCGCACCGCAGGGGATATCGGCATGTATGCGCAGACGCTACTTCTTTCGCTGGCAGCTCACGGATTCGCCGGCACCCCTCAGACCGTATTGGGGTTTTACCCAGGCAGCTCAGGTAATTGGCCCGGCGATAGGCTATTGCATACGTTCACTCTCGTCGGGTTCAAGAAAACCAATTTGTTAACTAGGGATCATTAGTCAGATGACCGCGTTATTCACGCCCTATACGTTGAAAAACGTCACACCCGAGGGAAGGGGCAGCCGTTGCTACCTGCTCGCCACAATTGCAGCTCAAGCATTGAGGTCAACCATATGATCACGCTCTATCACTGCATGAGTGCCCGCTCATTTCGGCCACTGTGGACACTGGAGGAATTGGGGTTGAGCTACACATTGAACATGCTGCCTTTTCCGCCGTAACCGGCCAGCAAACACACCTTCCTGACCCCACCGCCAAAGGCGATGGTGTCCACCTCAATTTAAGTGGACACCACTTCTAGCCTTTTAAGAGGGTCTTTCATGCAGCCACAACGCCGTTCCTAT
>NZ_MULM01000092.1:0-22673 GCF_002029345.1 Pseudomonas sp. VI4.1 | reverse complement strand
CGGCAAGCCGGGCTCCTACAGATGAAGGCGCATTTGAGATCGCCTTCGCCGGCAAGCCGGGCTCCTACAGGTACTCATTCATATCGCGGGGCAACATGACACCAACACTCCTCGAACTCAAAGACGACCTCACCCACCTCACCCTCGCCCCCGAACTCGGCGGCAGCCTCGTCAACTGGACCGTACGCAGCACCGGTCAACCGCTACTGCGCCACAGCGACGCCCACGCGCTGAACACCGGCCTGCCGGGCAAGCTCGGTTGCTTTCCCCTGGCGCCATGGTCAAACCGTATTTCCGAAGGGGGTTTCGACCGCCCCGACGGCTGGCTGGCATTGACGCCCAACAGCCACACCGATCCCCTGCCGATCCACGGCAGCGCCTGGCAACAGCCGTGGCAGGTGGTATCGCAGACCCGGGATGAAGTGGTCCTGCAACTCGACAGCACGACGCCCTTCGCCTATCGCGCCCGGCAACGTTTGCGCCTGAGCGAGGGCAAGCTGAGCATCGATTTGCACGTCACCCACCTGGCCGAACTCGCCGCCTGGCATGGCCTGGGGTTTCATCCCTATCTGCCGCGCACGGCGGGCACTCGATTGCAGGCGCAGGCCCGACAAGTGTGGTTATGCGATGCGGTAAAATTGCCGACAACACTGACTTCGCTGCCCGGCGAATGGGATTTCCAGCAACTCAAAGGCTTGCCCGACACCCTGGTCGACAACGGCTTCTGCGAGTGGGACGGCCACTGCCTGATCCAGCAACCGGACCTCGGTTATGAACTGCAATGCCAGGCCACCGGCAGCGATTACTACCTGCTCTATTGCCCGGTGGGCCTGGAATTTTTCTGCATCGAGCCGGTGAGCCACCCGGTCAACGCACATCACCTTCCGGGGCGGCCGGGACTGGTGTTGCTCGAGCAAGGCCAGGCCACCGAACTGGGTTTCAGCCTGCAATATCGCGAACTCGGCTAACCCAGCATCTGACTCAGCACCGCGCGCAACTTGCCGGGTTTCACCGGTTTGTTCAGCAGCGGTGCCTCGAGTTTTTGCAACGCACTGCGGCACTGGTCGGTGCGGTCCGCGGTGATGATGACCGCGGGAATCGCCTGGCCGAAATGCTCGCGCAAATGCCGGACCACCTCACAGCCCACCACCCCGTGATCGAGGTGATAGTCGGCCAGGATCAGTTCCGGCGCCTGGCCCTGCAAGGCCGACAGCGCGGAGGCTTGATCGGTGGCGATCACCACTTCACAGCCCCACTGCCCGAGTAGCGCGCTCATGCTTTCGAGGATGCTCACTTCATTATCCAGCACCAGCAAACGCCGCCCCGGCAAGGGATTGCCCGTGCCCGGCAGAGGCACGGCCTGACTGATCGGCAACGGGACCTCGTGGGAAATCGGCACGTCGATGCTGAACATCGATCCGCGCCCCGGCCGCGAATGCACCTGGATCCTGTAGTCGAGGATTTTTGCGATGCGCTCGACAATCGCCAGCCCCAGGCCGACGCCCTTGCGATCGGCGGCGCGGCCGACGTCCAGCTGGTTGAACTCGAGGAAGATCGAGTCCAGCCGGTCCGCGGCAATCCCGCGTCCGGTGTCCCAGACTTCCAGGCGCAGCATTGCCCCGCGCCGCCGGGCACCCAGCAGGATGCTGCCGGCGTCGGTGTAGCGGCAGGCGTTGCTGAGAAAGTTGCGCAGGATCCGCGTCATCAGGCGCAAGTCAGTGCTGATGGCGTAGTCGCCCATATGCGCGCGCAACTCCAAGCCGGCGGCTTCGGCCACCGAGCGGAATTCCGACACCAGCGGTCCGAGCAACTCGTCGAGGCGATACAGCGCAACGTCCGGCTTGACCGCGGCCTGATCGAGCCGGGAAATGTCGAGCAGATCGGTGAGCAAATCTTCGGCCCCTTCCAGGGCCTGGTGAGTACGTTCCACCAGCACCTGCTCGACCTCGGGCAGTTTGCGCTCGCGCAAGGTCGAGATCAGCAAGCGCGCGGCGTTGAGCGGTTGCAGCAGGTCATGACTGGCGGCGGCGAGGTATTTGTCCTTGCTGCGATTGGCGGCCTCGGCGGCGTCCCGGGCATCGCGCAGGGCTTCGGCGATCTGTTTGCGCTGGGTGATCTGCTGCTGCAGGTTGCGGTTGGCTTCGAGCAATTCGTTAGTGCGCGCCGTGACCCGCTGCTCCAGTTGGTCGTTGAGCTGTTGCAGGCGCTGTTGGGCGAGTTTGCGCTCGGTGATATCCGCCACGAAACCTTCGACCAGCCCTTCCTGATCGGGCTTGAGCAACAGGTTCATCAGCACGTCGAGGCTGCTGCCGTCCTTGCGCCGCAATTGGGTTTCGTAGCCATGCAGGCTGCCTTGGTGCCTGAGGATTTCGCCGATGTTTTCCAGCTCCCGCGCCCCGCCGACAAACAGGTTGCTGGCCAGGTCCGCCAGCGAGAACAGCACCTCCTGCGGATCCTGATAGCCGAGCATCCGCGCCAGCGCCGGGTTGGCGGCGCGCATGCCCTCGAGCAGGCTGGCCTGGAAGATCCCGTGCACCGCGTTTTCGAACAGCCACTTGTAGCGATTGCGTTCGGCTTCCAGCTCGTCCAGGCGCGCGGCCAGTTCCGGGTAATGACTCTTGCGCGCCGAATGGCTGCCTAACCCGAGCAGTCCGGCCAGCGCCCGTTGTTGCTCCTCAGAGGGCTTCGCCATAGACGACCTCGACATCACGCTGGCTGGACTGGCGCGGGTTGGTGAGGATGCACGGGTCGTGCATGGCGTGCTGCGAGAGGAACGGAATGTCCGCGGTGCTGACCCCGTGCAAGCCGAGGGTTTCATGGAAGCCGATCGCATGCTTGAGGGCAATCAGGTGCTCCACCAGGCGCCCGCAGATCTGCCGGTGATTGAGGCCCCGGCAGTCAATGCCGAAGGTCTCGGCGATCACCTTGAAACGGTCAGGCGCCGAGTTGTAGTTGAAGGCCACCACGTGTTCCACCAGTACCGCGTTGCACAGGCCGTGTGGCAGGTCGAGAAAACCACCGAGGCTGTGGGACATCGCGTGCACCGCACCGAGGATCGCGTTGGAGAACGCCAGCCCGGCCTGCATGCTGCCGAGCATGATCTTCTCGCGCAGGGCGATGTCGCCGGGGTTGGCGATCATCTGCACCAGGTTGCCGTTGATCAGGCGCATGGCTTCCAGTGCATGGGGATCGGTCAAGGGGCCGTGACCGGTAGAGACAAAGGCTTCGATGGCATGCACCAGAGCGTCGATGCCGGTACAGGCCGACAGGAACGGGTCCATGCTCAGGGTGGTTTCCGGGTCGATCAGCGACACGTCCGGCACCACGGCCTTGCTGACGATGGAGAATTTCATCCGTTCCTGCTGATTGGAAATGATCACGAATTGCGAGACGTCCGCCGAAGTACCGGCAGTGGTCGGAATCAGGATCAGCGGCGGGCTGGGCACGCGGATGGTGTCCACGCCCTCGAACTCGAGGATGCTGCGCCCGTGGGCGACGACGATGCCGATGCCCTTGCCGCAATCCATCGGGCTGCCGCCGCCGACGGCGACGATCACATCACAGTGGTTTTCCCGGTACAGCTCGCGCCGAGCATGACTTCTTCGACCGCGGGTTGGGCGACACGTCGCTGTACAGGAAGTAATCGATGCCCTGGGCTTGCAGGCTGGCTTCGACATCGGCCACCCATCCGGCGGCAATCACCCCGGGATCGCTGACCACCAGCACCTTGCGGGCACCGAAGGTCTTGGCGCAGTTGCCGACGTTGTGCCGGCAACCGGCACCAAAGATGATTTCAGGCGAAACGAATTTACGCAGCTGGCTGAGACTCTGGCTCATTGGAAAGCCTGTTTTTTATTGTTTTGGAAGGTAAAGCCACACTAACGCATCCGGCTGCGAATGCAATCAGACCAATGGGGTAGCGCCATATCTCAAACCGCGTCGTCTGCCCTTCGCCAGCAAGCCGGCTCCTACAGATTGCGGGAATGGCACAACCCCTGTAGGAGCTGGCTTGCCAGCGAAAGCGGCGTAACTGACACACTATGTCGCCTGGTTCGCCAGCAAGCCGGCTCCTACAGCATCGCCACGCGCATATTCATCCGCGATAGATCAGCCGCGAAGCCTTTTCATTGCGCAACGTCAGGTGTTCCATGCCCAACCCCGGCGCATCAGCCTCCTCCCGGGCCTTGAGGATCACCCCATGATGCGGCGACTTGCTGCAGACCGGGTCGGCATTGGCCGCATCGCCGGTGAGCATGAACGCCTGGCAGCGGCAACCGCCCAGGTCCTTGTGCTTTTCGTCGCAGGAGCGGCACGGCTCTTTCATCCAGTCATCGCCGCGAAAGCGGTTGAAGCCAAACGAATCGGTCCAGATGTGCTCGATACTGTGCTCGCGCACGTTGGGAAACTGCACCGGCAACTGCCGCGCGCTGTGGCAAGGCAGCGCGGTGCCGTCCGGGGTGATGTCGAGAAACAGGTTGGCCCAGCCGTTCATGCAGGTCTTGGGGCGTTCTTCGTAATAATCCGGGGTGACGAAAATCAGCTTGCACGGATGACCCTGGGCCTCCAGACGCTCGCGGTACTCGTTGGTGATGCGCTCGGCACGCTGCAGTTGTTCGCGGGTCGGTAGCAGGCCGACGCGGTTGAGCTCGGCCCAACCGTAGAACTGACAAGTGGCCAGCTCGACGAAATCCGCTTCCAGTTCCAGGCACAGGTCGATGATCTTCGCGATCTGGTCGATGTTGTGCCGATGGGTGACGAAGTTCAGCACCATCGGATAGCCGTGGGCTTTCACCGCCCGGGCCATCGCCAGCTTCTGGGCGAACGCCTTGCGCGAGCCGGCGAGCATGTTGTTCACCGCCTCGTCGGCGGCCTGGAAGCTGATCTGGATGTGGTCCAGCCCGGCGACCTTGAAGTCGCGCACTTTTTGCTCGGTCAGGCCGATCCCGGAGGTGATCAGATTAGTGTAGTAGCCCATGTCCCGGGCGGCCTTGATCAACTCGGCCAGGTCTTGGCGCACCAACGGCTCGCCGCCGGAAAAGCCCAGTTGCGCAGCTCCCATGTCCCGGGCTTCGCGGAACACCCGAATCCATTCTGCAGTGCTCAGCTCTTCACCTGATTTGGCAAAGTCCAATGGATTGGAGCAATACGGGCATTGCAGCGGACACCGATAGGTCAGCTCCGCCAGCAACCACAGCGGCGGCCCGGGCGGCGCGTCACTCGATCCAGAATTGCGCATGGGCCACCTCCAGAAACGCCAGCACGTCCTCGTCAACCCCCGGCACCCCGGGGAAACTCGCGGACAGCAGGTCAATGATCGCCGCCACGCTGCGCCGCCCGTCCAGCAGGTCGAGGATCTGCCCGGCGCTGACGTTGAGCTTGATCATGCCTTCGGGGTACAGCAGCACGTGACAACCCTGGCGCGGTTCCCATTGCAGACGAAAACCCTGGCGCAGGGACGGTGCCTGCTCGCGTTTGATCAGGCTCACAGGGCGATCCCCCGGTGCCAGACCTTCTCGCTCGTCACCGTGTGAAATGGCGGGCGCTCAAGCTCATAGGCCATGCTCATGGCGTCGAGCATGCTCCAGAGCACGTCGAGCTTGAACTGCAGAATTTCCAGCATGCGTTGTTGGGTCTCGGCAGTGATGTAGTGCGCCAGGGTGATGCGCAAACCATGCTCGACATCGCGCCGCGCCTGGCTCAGGCGAGTGCGGAAGTAGTCGTAGCCGGCGGCATCGATCCACGGGTAATGGGTCGGCCAGGCGTCGAGGCGGGATTGATGGATCTGTGGCGCGAACAGTTCGGTCAGGGAACTGCTGGCCGCTTCCTGCCAACAGGCGCGGCGGGCGAAGTTGACGTAGGCGTCCACGGCGAAACCGTACACCCGGCAGCACCAGCTCTTGGGAGAGGATTTGTTCGCGATCCAGCCCCACGGCTTCGCCCAGGCGTAGCCAGGCTTCGATGCCGCCTTCGCTGCCGGGCACGCCATCGTGATCGAGAATCCGTTGCAGCCATTCCCGGCGTACCTCGCGGTCGGGGCAGTTGGCGAGGATCGCGGCATCCTTGAGCGGGATGTTCACCTGGTAATAGAAGCGATTGGCGACCCAGCCCTGGATCTGCGCGCGGCTGGCGCGGCCGGCGTACATGGCTTGGTGGAAGGGGTGGTGGATATGGTAGAAGGCGCCCTTCGCGCGCAGGGCCTGTTCGAATTCGGTGGGGGTCATCGGGGTGTCGGTCATTGCGGTTCTCCGGGGTTCTGCGGTGTCTGACCTGGCCTCTATCCCCCCGCCGCTCCAGCTACGCCCGCTCGGCCGAGGCAGGCCCGGCCAACGCCACGGCTGGCCGGGCGGACAATCAGCGGTTGGCGAAATACATCGTCACTTCGAAGCCAATGCGCAGATCGGTAAACGCGGGTTTAGTCCACATGGGTCAATCCTCTTCTTGTGCCGGACGATTCCGGTAAAGCCATTAATGCACGGTGTGCGGGGCGATCGAATGCTACTTTCGAAGGAGGTGGCGGCGTGCGTTGGTAGGGGGTGTAACGAGGTCTTCAAATACACGCCCCCACGTAGGAGCGAGCTTGCTCGCGAAGGACGCCAAGGCACCGCGTACATACAGGCAGTACGCGTTATCGTTGACGTCCATCGCGAGCAAGCTCGCTCCTACAGGGTTTTGTGGTGTTCTTGCGGGGGTTAGAAGAACCCCAGCGGATTGATGTCGTAGCTCACCAGCAAGTTTTTGGTCTGCTGATAATGGTCGAGCATCATCTTGTGATTCTCACGGCCGACACCGGACTTCTTGTAGCCACCAAACGCCGCATGCGCCGGGTACAGGTGGTAGCAGTTGGTCCACACGCGCCCGGCCTTGATCGCCCGGCCCATGCGGTAGGCGCGGTTGATGTCGCGGGTCCACAGGCCGGCACCGAGGCCGAACTCGCTGTCGTTGGCAATGGCCAGGGCTTCGGCTTCGTCCTTGAAGGTGGTGATGCCCACCACCGGGCCGAAGATTTCTTCCTGGAACACGCGCATTTTGTTGTGGCCCTTGAGCAGGGTCGGCTGGATGTAATACCCCGTCGACAAGTCCCCCTCAAGACGCTCGGCCGCGCCGCCGGTGAGCAGTTCGGCACCCTCCTCCTGAGCGATCTTCAGGTAGGAGAGGATCTTGTCGTATTGCTGCTCGGACGCCTGGGCGCCGACCATGGTCTCGGTGTCCAGCGGGTTGCCGCGCTTGATCTTGACGATCTTTTTCATCACCACTTTCATGAAGTCGTCGTAGATCGACTCCTGCACCAGTGCTCGGGAGGGACAGGTGCAGACTTCGCCCTGGTTGAAGAACGCCAGCACCAGGCCTTCGGCGGCCTTCTCGATGAACTGTGGCTCGGCTTGCATGATGTCTTCGAAGAAGATGTTCGGCGACTTGCCACCCAGTTCGACAGTGCTCGGAATGATGTTTTCGGCCGCGCATTTCATGATGTGCGCGCCGATCGGGGTGGAACCGGTGAAGGCGATCTTGGCGATGCGTTTGCTGGTGGCCAGCGCTTCACCGGCTTCGCGACCGAAACCCTGGACGATGTTCAGCACGCCGGCCGGCAGCAGGTCGGCGATCAGCTCGGCGAAGACCATGATCGACAGCGGGGTCTGCTCGGCGGGTTTGAGTACCACGCAGTTACCGGCGGCCAGGGCCGGGGCGAGTTTCCAGGCGGCCATCAGCAGTCGGGAAGTTCCACGGGATGATCTGTCCGACCACGCCCAATGGCTCGTGGAAGTGATAGGCGGTGGTCAGCTCGTTGATCTCGGCGGCGCCGCCCTCTTGCGCGCGGATGCAACCGGCGAAGTAGCGGAAATGGTCGGCAGCCAGCGGCACGTCGGCGTTGAGGGTTTCGCGCACGGCCTTGCCGTTGTCCCAGGTTTCGGTGACGGCGAGGATTTCCAGATTCTGTTCGATGCGGTCGGCGATTTTCAGCAGCACCAGGGAGCGGTCCTGGGCCGAGGTCTTGCCCCAGGCGTCCGCGGCGGCATGGGCGGCGTCGAGGGCTTTTTCGATGTCGGCGGCGCTGGAGCGAGGAAATTCGGCGATCACTTCGCCGGTGACCGGCGAGGAATTGGTGAAGTATTCACCGTTGACCGGCGCGACGAATTCACCGCCAATGAAGTTGCCGTAGCGCGCCTTGAACGTCACGACGGCGCCTGGTGTTCCGGGTTGTGCGTAGATCATGGTGGGCCTCTGTCTGGGTCGATGCCTGTTGGACAAACAGGCGATAGAGCGATAGTAGAGAGCCCCGCGTGCCAGACGAATGCGCCGTTGGCAGGGGGATTCTCGTTATTTGGTCGTAGGAGCCGGCTTGCTGGCGAAGGGAGCGGCTCGGTGGGTCAGATACACCGCCTTCGCTGGCAAGCCAGCTCCTACAGGGTTGTGCGGTGGATTCAGGGTTAGTGTTTGGCCACGACCAGGTCTTTAGGCAACTTGAAGGTCCAGAGCATGCCGCCCTGGTTGAAATCCTTGATTCGCTTGGCCACTTCGCCACCCCACAACGGTACCGCACCGCCCCAGCCCGAGAGCACCGAGACGTACTGTTCGCCATCCATTTCCCAGGTCACAGGCGAGCCGAGCACACCGGAACCGGTCTGGAACTCCCAGACTTTTTCGCCGGTCTTGGCATTGAACGCCTGCAGGAAACCTTCCGGCGTGCCGGTGAACACCAGGTTGCCCTTGGTGGTCAGTACCCCGCCCCACAGCGGCGCGAAGTTCTTGTGGCGCCAGACTTCCTTGCCGGTTTTCGGGTCAATGGCGCGCAGCACGCCAATGTAGTCTTCATTCAACGGCTTGATGGTGAACCCGGCACCGAGGAACGCCGCGCCTTTCTTGTAGGCGATGCCTTCGTTCCAGATGTCCATGCCCCACTCGTTGGACGGCACATAGAAAAGACCGGTGTCCTTGTTGTACGCCATCGGCATCCAGTTTTTCGCGCCAAGGAACGCCGGGGCGACGAATACCGAACTGCCTTTGGCTTCAGTGCCGGGCGCGCCCGGGCGGCTGGCTTCGTTGTAGATCGGCCGGCCATCCTTATCCAGGCCGGTGGCCCAGGTGATCTTGTCCACGAACGGGAAGCCGCGGATGAATTTGCCGTTGGCTGCGGTCCAGCACGTAGAGAACCCGTTACGGTCGGCAGTGGCGGCGGCCTTGATCTCTTTGCCGCCTTCGGTGTAGTTGAACGACACCAACTCATTCACGCCGTCATAGTCCCAGCATCGTGGGGCGTGCTCTGGAAGTGCCACTTGATGGTGCCGTCGTCCGGGTTGAGCGCCAGGCGCGACGAGGAGTAAAGGTTGTCGCCAGGGCGCAGGTGCGAGTTCCACGGCGCCGGGTTGCCGGTGCCGAACAGCAGCAGATTGGTTTCCGGGTCATAGTAGCCGCCGAGCCAGGGCGCGGCACCGCCGGTTTTCCACAGGTCGCCGGGCCAGGTCTTGCCCGCTTCGCCACCGGAAATACCATTTTCGATGGCCTTGCCGTCCTTGTAGACGTAGCCCATGTGGCCTTCGACCGTCGGACGTGTCCACAGCAGGTCGCCGTTTTTCGGGTCGTAGGCTTCGATCTTGCCGACCACGCCGAACTCGCCACCGGCCACGCCGGTAATCAGTTTGCCGTTGATCACCATGGGGGCGGCGCTGATGGAGTAGCCTTCTTTGTGATCGGCGACCTTCTTGCTCCAGACCACCTTGCCGGTGTCCTTGTTCAGCGCCACCAGCTTGGCGTCGAGGGTGCCGAAGAACACCAGGTCGCCGTACAGCGCGACGCCACGGTTGATCACGTCGCAGCACGGACGGATGTCATCGGGCAGGCGCGCATCGTATTGCCAGAGTTTCTTGCCGGTGCGCGCATCCACCGCGAACACCCGCGAATAGGAGCCGGTCATGTACATCACGCCGTCCTTGATCATCGGCTGTGCTTGCTGACCGCGTTGCTTTTCGCCACCGAAGGAGAACGCCCAGACGGGTCGCAGGTCCTTCACGTTGCTGACGTTGAGGGTGTCGAGCGGACTGTAGCGCTGACCCTGGACGCCCAGACCGTTGGTCACGATCTGCTCAGGGTTCTTGGGGTCCTGAAGGATTTCCTGATCGGTGACGCCGGCCAGGGCACTGCCGGACAACAGCATGGCACTGAGCAACAGGCTCAAGACGAAGGGTTGGCGACGTAAGGGTTGGGTCATGACGGCTGCCTCTGCGGTTTTTGTTATACCCGGGAAATTTTCCCGGTCTGGTGCAGATTCTTGGGCGCCGCCGCCCTGGTAACAATTGCCCGCAGTGTCTAGATTGCTAATCCCTTAGTACCGGGTCGCAGGGCATGAACACCGGATGTTGCGATCAACACCGCCCCCTGTAGGAGCGAGCTTGCTCGCGAAGAACCTGAGAGCGCCGCATTCCTCCAGCCAACCCTCGTCATCGTTGACCTCCTTCGCTGGCAAGCCAGCTCCTACAGGGGGCCGGTGTTGGTCATTTGATTGCGGTGGAATCCACCCGAGTCATTTGTGTGCGTTCATAGCGTGAATACAGATGACTGACACTGCGGATCAGTTCATAGCGGCTCAGGCTGATCCCGGCAAACCGTTCGGGAATCGGGCTGCGGATCATCTCCGCCATGTCGCTGCCATTGGCCGCGCCATCGCGCATCAGTTGATCGAGCCAGGTGAGGTAGTCGCGCATTTGCTCGAACGGCTTTGCATCCGTGGCCACCGGGCCATGCCCCGGCACGATCAGCGTCCAGGGCAAGCCTTGCAGGGTCGCAATGTCCGCCAGCCATACCGCCAGCCCCGGACTGTTGGGCGTGGTCAGCGCCCGTTGGTAAAACACCAGATCCCCGGCAAACAGCACGCCGGTTTTCCGGTCGAGAATAGCCAGATCCGCGCCGGTGTGCCCACCCAGGCTCAGCAGGCGCAAATCGTGATTCCCAAAACTCGATAGGCCAGGCGTCAGCGCCTGAGTGGGCAACACCACCTCGGTGCCGCGCATCCAGTCGCCCACCAGTCGATACATATTCTCGGCCATCGCATCGCCCTGCTGCCGCAACAGCTCGGTGGTGCCGGCCAACGCGCCGATCGGCACGTCGCCGAAGGCCTGGTTGCCCAGCACATGGTCGGGATGATGATGGGTCAGCAGCACCTGGATCACCGGTTTATCGGTGATCGCGGCAATGGCCTTGCGCATCGCTTCGCCATAACGCTTCGATGGCCCGGTATCGATCACCACCACCCCGGGCTCGGTGACGATGAACGCGGTGTTGACGATGTTGCCGCCGTTGGCCTTGGCGAAATTGTCGGTGCTGCCTTCGAGCAGCCAGGTGTCTTCGGCAATCTGCCGGGGCTTGAGTGAGTAGTCGAGGTCGGCCAGGGCCGGCAGGCTCAGGCTCATGAACAACAGCAACATCCAGCGCATGACGCGCTCCTTGGGTCAGGGTATGGCCGCATCGAATTGATTGCCGCTGTTGTCGCGCAGCAACAGGCGCGTCTGCCCTGCCCCTTCGATATCAAAGGCCAGGTTGGGGTTTTCGCTGACGGCGGGAAACAGCTCAAGACGGGCCAGCAACTGGTCGTTGCGGTCGCGCAGTTCGGCATGGTTGATGAAGAACTCCGGGATGCCGCTGACCATGCCATTGTCCATCGGGTGCGCCACTTGCAAGCGCAAACGACTGAATTCGCCGCGGGGATAACGCCCGCCGAGCACTTCGCCGATGTGCTCCTCCCAGCCCGGCTGGGTGCGCACCACGCTTGGCGCCGTGCACCCGCCGCCCGCGGCATCGATCAGGGTCGAGCCGACATGCCAAAGTCCATCACGGGTCAGCACCGCCGCGCGCAGGGGTGTGGCTTGCTCGATACGGATGCGCAGCGACAGCCACGGCAGCACCCGGTCCAGCGGTTGGAAATCGACGATTTTCGGCAACGGATTAAGCTCGGCCCAGGCGAGGATTTTCACCACCTCGCCCTTGAAGGCCCTGGCGTCGATCTCCAGCGGCACTTGCCGGGCGTCTTCAGCGAACGGCGGCGCGAGCAGCTTGACCCGCTCATCGAACACGAACGGCGCATCACCGAGCATCTGCTTGTGATAGAAGGCCCACATCACCGAGGGCACCGGGTCCTTGCCCGGGTCGATGGCCACCGCGTGCGCGGCCATCGGCAGCCAGCAGGCCAGCAGACAACTCGCTCGCCAGTTCACTGCTGATACATCTCGGGTACGTCATAGCGCAGGCCGTAATGGCCATAAATGGCGTTGACCGAGCCGTCGCGAATCAACGCCTCCAGCGCCTCTTCCACGGCATAGGCCAACTGCCGGTTGCTTTCATGCACCGCCATGCCGATCTCCCAGAGTTGCTTGCCCATGTTCGGGTAGGCGTTTTCCGCCAGTGCCACTTGCGGGTCCGCCGCCAGGTGAACCTGCCAGTCGATCTCGCCGCGCATGGCCATCACCGCGTCGACTTCACCGGCCTTCATGGCCGCGAACGCCTGGGACACGCCAGGGTAATGATGAGTCTTGCCGGCGAGCATGCCGCTGAACACTGAAGTCAGGTAGAACGACGGCACGCTGTCGACCTCGACGCCGATCGGGTGGTGCTCGAACACCGCGACGCTGCCGACCTTGTCCAGGCGGCGGCGGTCGAAGGCGACTTGCCATTGTTCGTTCTGGTACGGCCCGAACATCACCACATGGCCGTTTTCCAGCTCGCCCAATTCGTTGCGTTTACGCGCGTAGTCCTGGTCATAAGGCACCCGCATCATCAGGTCGGCCAGTTGCAGGTCGTGCAACTGGCTGGCCCGCCAGATGTAATCGTGCAGGTCGTCGTCGAGCTTCTCGCCGGCCGGCGCCCAGATCAGTGCCAGGCGCACGCCAAGCGCCTTGGCCAAGGCCTGGGCAAGTTCGACGTCGACACCCCGTGGCTGGCCGGCGTCTTCGAAACTGTAGGGGGCGAAGTCCTTGTAGACCGCCACTTTCAGCTCCCCGGCGGCGATCATTTCGTCATAGGTGCGGACCTGCGCCTGCGCCACCTGGCAGCACCAGCAACACATCGCTGATCAACACAGCGAGCAGGCGCATGGGTCATTCCTCGACGTGGACGCTATCCAGGTACGTGCGCACCGCCCACAAGGCTTCCTGGCTCAGGTAGTCGGCCATCTTCGGCATGTACACCCGGCCATCGCGCACGGCGCCGTGGCGGACCCGCTCGACGAACCATTCATCACCGGCCTCAGCGACATCGAGCATGCGCAAATCGGGGGCAATGCCACCGGACTTGGCTTCCAGGCCATGACACGCCGCGCAGTTCTGGTTGTAGGCGGACGAACCGATTTCCACGGCTTTATCATGTTCCGGTGAGGTGCGGTAAGGGTTCACCGACGCCCATCCATCGGCATCGACCGGCACCCCGGCGTCCTTGATCGGGGTCAGGCCCGGCGTGGCGATGGCCTGCGGTACCACGTTGCCGTGGGCCCAGACGGAACCTGCGCTGATAAAACCGGCCAGCAGTCCGGCAACAAGCAAGGCGTTGCGTTTTGTTGTCATTGTTATGCCCTCGAGATTGCACGCAAAACCTCTTTGAAGAGGCTATGGCACCCATCTTAAGAACGGCTTCGCGCCAGCCCCATGCTGCTTTGGTGTCCGCCACCCGGTACCTTGGTAGTAGGGCTTGTGGCGCACGCCCAAATCAGGTGCCCCATGGGAAGTTTTCCCGGCACCAGCGGGACTTTTTCCGTATCCGGCGACCCGCCCGGCGCACCACCCTGTGCAGGCCAAAACCTCCACTGGGAACTGCAACCATGACAATAAGATCGCTACCCGCCCTTTCCCCGCTGACCCTTGCCTTGCAGGCATTTTTGCTGGTGGGCACTTTGTCCCTGGGCGCTGCCAGCTACGCCGCAACCGCCCCTGCGACCCCCACTCGCAACGTGACCTGGGAAGACATCGCCAACGATCACCTGACTACCAAGGACGTGCTGCAATATGGCATGGGCACCAATGCCCAGCGCTGGAGCCCGCTGGCCCAGGTCAACGACAAGAACGTGTTCAAGCTGACCCCGGCCTGGTCCTACTCGTTCGGCGATGAGAAGCAGCGCGGCCAGGAATCCCAGGCCATCGTCAGCGACGGCGTGGTGTACGTCACCGGTTCCTATTCCCGGGTTTTTGCCCTGGACGCCAAGACCGGCAAGCGCCTGTGGACCTACAACCATCGCCTGCCGGACAACATTCGCCCGTGCTGCGACGTGGTCAATCGCGGTGCCGCCATTTATGGCGACAAGATCTATTTCGGCACCCTCGACGCCCGGCTGGTCGCCCTCGACAAGAACACCGGCAAAGTGGTGTGGAACAAGAAGTTCGGCGACCACGCCGCCGGCTACACCATGACCGGCGCCCCGGTGCTGATCAAGGACAAGACCAGCGGCAAGGTGCTGCTGATCCATGGCAGCTCCGGCGATGAGTTCGGGGTGGTCGGGCAGCTCTTTGCCCGCGATCCGGACACCGGTGAAGAAGTCTGGATGCGGCCCTTTGTCGAAGGGCACATGGGCCGCTTGAACGGCAAGGACAGCACCACCACCGGTGACGTCAAGGCGCCGTCCTGGCCGGATGACCCGACCACCGAAACCGGCAAGGTCGAAGCCTGGAGCCATGGCGGCGGTGCCCCTTGGCAGAGCGCCAGTTTCGATCCGGAAAGCAACACCATCATCGTCGGCGCCGGCAACCCCGGCCCGTGGAATACCTGGGCCCGTACTTCCAAGGACGGCAATCCGCTCGACTACGACAGCCTCTACACCTCCGGCCAGGTCGGCGTCGACCCGAGCACTGGCGAGGTGAAGTGGTTCTACCAGCACACGCCGAACGACGCCTGGGATTTCTCCGGCAACAACGAACTGGTGCTGTTCGACTACAAGGACAAGGACGGCAAGACGGTCAAGGCCACCGGCCATGCCGACCGCAACGGCTTCTTCTACGTGGTCGATCGCAACAACGGCAAATTGCAGAACGCCTTCCCCTTCGTCGACAACATCACCTGGGCCAGCCACATCGACCTCAAGACCGGCAAACCGGTGGAGAATCCGGGCCAGCGTCCGGCCAAACCGTTGCCAGGCGAAACCAAGGGCAAATCCGTGGAAGTGTCGCCGCCGTTCCTCGGTGGCAAGAACTGGAACCCGATGGCGTACAGCCAGGACACCGGGCTGTTCTACATTCCCGGCAATCATTGGAAGGAGGAGTACTGGACCGAGGAAGTCAACTACAAGAAAGGATCGGCCTACCTGGGCATGGGTTTTCGCATCAAGCGCATGTACGACGATCACGTCGGCAGCCTGCGGGCGATGAACCCGACCACGGGCAAAGTGGTCTGGGAGCACAAGGAAGCGCTGCCACTGTGGGCCGGGGTACTCGCGACCAAGGGCAACCTGGTGTTCACCGGCACCGGCGACGGTTTCCTCAAGGCCTTCGACGCGAAAACCGGCGCCGAGCTGTGGAAGTTCCAGACCGGCAGCGGCATTGTCTCGCCGCCGATCACTTGGGAACAGGATGGCGAACAGTACGTCGGCGTGACCGTCGGTTACGGCGGCGCGGTGCCGTTGTGGGGTGGTGACATGGCCGAACTGACCAAGCCGGTGGCTCAGGGCGGGTCGTTCTGGGTGTTCAAGATTCCGAGTTGGGATAACCAGACCGCGAAACGTTGAACCCCCCTTCGCTGTAGGAGCCAGGCTTGCCGGCGAACGGGACGCCGCGGTGTATCTGTTGCACCGCGTTACCGTTCTTCGCGAGCTTGCTCCTACAGCGAAGCGCCCTTCCACACGACGAGAACCCGCCATGAAATACCTGCCTCTTGTACTGTTGCTGACTGCTTTCCCGGCATTCGCCGACGACGCCGGCGAAGACACCCCGCTGGTCATCAACGGCTGCACCATCGCCGACCACAGCCAATGCCCCGGCGCCAATCTCAAAGGCGCCAACCTGAGCGATCAGGACCTGCGCAACATGAACCTCAGTGGCGCCGACCTGCGCGGTGCCGACCTGCGTCACGCCCGCCTCGACCTTGCCAACCTTGAAAAAGCCCAACTGCAGGGCGCCAACCTGACCCGCGCCAGCCTGCAACAAAGCAACTTGCGTGTGGCGGACTTCACTGGTGCGACACTGATGGCGATCCAGGGTTGGGGGCTGTTTGCCCAGGGCGCGCAATTCCAGGACGCCAACCTCAGTGGCGCCTACCTGCAATTCGCCCGCCTCTCCGGGGCTAAATTTCACAACGCCGATTTGCGGGCGGCGGATCTGGAAATGACCTGGTTGAGCAAGGCCGATCTCAAGGGCGCCAACCTCGGCGATGCCAACCTGCAGGAAGCCAAGTTCGGTGAGAGCAATCTGCAGCAGGCCAACCTCGGCGGTTCGCGCCAGCATTATGCGAATTTCCAGGATGCGAATATGGAGGGGTGTACGGGGTGCCCGACGACCTGGAACAAGTGAGCCAAGGCAAAATGCATTCATGTAGGAGCTGGCTTGCCAGCGATGAACCTGAGAACGCCACGGGTTGTCAGGTTACCCGCGTTATCGTTGGCGACCATCGCGAGCAAGCTCGCTCCTACAGGGTCTTGCGGTGGATTGATTGAATCAATTCGCCACCCGCACCACCCCCATATCAATCCCCAGATGCACCAGCTCGGCATGGGAGGTCACCTGCAATTTGCTCTTGAGCAACGTCAGGTGGTTTGAAACCGTCTTGCTGCTGATGCTCAACTGCTCGGCAATCACCCGCGCTGGCGTCCCCTTGGCGAGCATCACGAAAATCTCCAGTTCGCGCTGGGTCATGCTCTGCAACCGCGGATCACTGGCGTCCTGTTGCGGATGACAGGCCAGTTGGGTGGCCAGGGGCTGTTCGATATAGGCATGGCCCGCGAGGATGCGGCGCACGGCCTCGATCAGCACTTCGGGCGCCGAATTTTTCGTCAGGTAACCCGAAGCCCCCGCATCCAGCGCCTGACGCACCAGCGGCAACTCATCGTGCATGCTGAAAAACAGCACCCGCAATTGCGGCAGGCGCTGACGCAATCGGCGGGTCGTTTCCAGGCCACTGATCCCGGGCAGGCCGAAATCCATGATCACCAGGTTCGGCACGGCCTCTTGAACCCGCGTCAGCGCTTCTTCACCGGTGGCCGCCTCACGCACCTCCATCGCAGGCAGCAGCGCCCGCAACAGACTGGCATAGCCCTGACGGACCACCGCATGGTCATCGACCAGCAAAATATTCATGACGCCTCCAAAGGCATGCTCAAGGCCAGTGCCCAACCGGCACCGGGATGGCTGATGATCCGCAGCTCGCCGCCCAGGCTGCGGGCGCGCTCGAACATCGAATACAGACCGACGCCCGGCCGCTGGGGCTGTTGTGCGCCGCAACCGTTGTCGCGAATCAGCAAGCGCAAATGCCCGCCGCGATGTTGCAGGCGCACCCGCACCTGGCTGGCGCCGGCATGACGGGCGATGTTGGTCAGCGCCTCCTGCAACAGGCGGTAGAGATGGGTCTTGTCCGGCCCGGACAACGGCGGCAAGTGTGGGCTGACACGCAACTGGCAATCGATCCCCTGCCGCCCTTGCCATTGCTCCACCAGCAAGCCGAACGCTTCGGCCAGTGGCAGGTGCTGCAACACCACCGGATAGAGGTCGTGCACCAGCGCCCGAAAGCCCTGTTGCAGGTGTTCGCAATTGTGCTCAAGCTCGCGCACCGTGCGCTCCACCACCACCGGTTGATCCGCCACCAGCCGCAACAGACAGGCCTGGGCGCGAATGCCTGCCAGGTATTGACCGAGGTCATCGTGCAGGGTTTGCGCCAGATGAGTGCGTTCCTGCTCCTGTACCGCCAGCAAGGTCCGGGTCAGTCGGGTGTTGTCGACACGCGCCTGCTCCAGCGCCTGGGTCATGCGGTTGAAATGCCGCGCCAGTTGCCGCGCCTCGGGCATGCCTTCGGCGCGTAAACGCACGTTCAGTCGGCCTGCGGACACCTGTTGCAACGCCCGCAGCAAGTCGTCGAGCAGCCCCATGCCCCGGCGCACGGCCCAGCGAATGGTCAACAGACTCAACACCAATGCCAGCCCACTCAGGCTCAGCAGTTGTTGCAGCGAGTCCCAGACTTCATCGATTTCATCCCGTGGATCGACGCCGATCTGCACCCGCCGCCCATCCTGCAAATCCAGCACCCGCGGACTGTGGCGAGCCTCGGCAAACAACAGGCGTCCAAGCCAGGCATCAAGTCCATCCTGCACCGGCAATCGTGCCTGTTCGCCGGCTTCCAGCCAACGCACCCGCACATGACGCAAGCTGCCGGTCAGCCTTGGCTGCAGGCTGGCGGGATCGCGCTCGGCGGTTTCGCTCAAGTATTCAACCACCGCTTCGGCCGATTGCAACTCACGCTCCACGTCCGCCAGCGCCTGGTGCACCAGCAAGCCCATGCACGCCAGGGTCACCAGGGCGAAAAATCCGCACACCCACAGGTTGATCCGCCACAGGGCCGACACGCCTAGCGCCCCGGTGCCGCGGGCGTCACCAGCAACGGTGCCGGGCGCGGGCCGTGAAGCTTGTCGACACCGATCAGGGTGAGAATCAGCAGCAACGGCAAAAGCAGCGCTTTGAGAATTCGCATGATCGATCGCCTCCCAGGTGATGGCCGTTGTTGCCATGCTAAAACCGCGCCGCCCGGGGCGAGTTACTACCTTGGTACTGGCTGACTGGTACTTTCTGCATATTTCATCCCCGTCCCAGGGTTCCTATGCTGGCGCTACCTGTAAAGGAGTGCCCTATGCGCCAGCTTGCCCCGTACGCCCTGATCTACCTGCTGGCGATTGCCTGCGCAGCCGGGCTGGCCACGCAAAGCCAGGCCGCGGACGCGCCGTTGCAGGTGCCGATCGGCTACCTGGGCTATCGCCCCGACCCGGGCCCGCTGCTGTCGAACATCATTCCCGAGCCGGTCGATGCCGGGTTGCGTGGCGCCGAGCTGGCGATCACCGACAGCAACAGCACCGGGCGTTTTCTCAACCACGGCTACACCTTGGTCAGTATCAACGCCGACAGCCCCGCCGCCTTGCTCGATGCCGCAAAAGCCCAACACGAGCAAGGCCTGCGGTTGTTCGTGGTGAACGCGCCGGCCACCAGCCTGCGCGAACTCAGCGCCGCCCTGCCCGATAGCCTGCCTGTTCAACGCCGGCAGTCCTGACGACAGCTTGCGCAGCACCGACTGCTTGCCCAACGTGCTGCACAGCCTGCCGAGCCGGGCGATGCTCGCCGACGCCCTGGCGCAATTTCTGGTGGTGCGCAAATGGCAACGGGCAGCTGCTGATCGACGGCCCGACCGCGGACGATCAGGCCTATGCCGCGGCCCTGCGCGCGCGCCGCCAAGCGCTTCGGCCTGCAACTGGTGGCGGAGAAAGCCTGGAGCTTCGATAACGATCAGCGCCGCAGCGCCCAGGCCGACATGCCGCTGTTCACCCAGACCGCCGAGTACGACGTGGTGCTGGTGGCCGATGAGCGTGGCGATTTCGGCGAATACGTGCCGTACCAGACCTGGTACCCGCGACCGGTTGCCGGTACCCAGGGCCTGACCCCGGTGGGTTGGCACAAGACCGTGGAAACCTACGGTGCCGCACAGTTGCAGAAACGCTTCGAAGCCCTGGCCGGACGCTGGATGAACGACCGCGATTTCGCCGCGTGGATCGCCGTGCGCAGCATCGCCAGCGCGGTGAGCAAACTGCGCCAGGTCGATCCGCTGGCGATCCGAACGCTTGAGACCGGCGATCAGTTGCCGCTGGACGGCTTCAAGGGGCGCAAGCTCAGTTATCGCCCATGGAACGGTCAGTTGCGCCAGCCGATCCCCATCGTGCAACCCCGGGCGCTGGTCAGCACGTCGCCGCAAGACGGTTTCCTGCACCCCTTCAACGAAATGGACAGCCTTGGGTATGACAAGCCCGAGGTCAGTTGCCGCTTTCCCTGATTCGACTTTCCACAAAAACCACAACAATAAGGAATCCGCCATGCGCCGCACCCTGCTCTGCCGCTCTCTGCTTTACCGTTCCATGCTTTCTTGCGCCCTGCTGCTCGCCGCCGGGCATGCCGCTGCCAGCACCGCCTGGGTGTCCAACGAAAAGGACAACAGCCTGAGCCTGATTGACCTGCAGACCCTGCAAGTCACCGACACCCTGCCCGTCGGCCAACGCCCGCGCGGCCTGCTGCTGTCCCACGACAACAAGCTGCTGTACATCTGCGCCAGTGATTCTGACCGGGTCCAGGTGATGGATGTCGCCACGCGTAAGATCATCAAGGAACTGCCCTCCGGCAAGGACCCCGAGCAGTTCGCCCTGCACCCGAACAATCGCTGGCTGTATGTCTCCAATGAAGACGACGCGCTGGTGACAGTGATCGACACCGAAACCTCCAAGGTGCTGAGCCAGATCAGCGTCGGCGTCGAACCCGAAGGCATGGCCGTCAGCCCCGACGGCAAGTGGGCGGTGAACACCAGCGAAACCACTAACATGCTGCACTGGATCGACACCGCGACCCAGACGCTGGCCGACAGCACCCTGGTGGATCAGCGTCCGCGGTTCGTCGAGTTCACGCCGGATGGCTCCAGGCTCTGGGCCTCGGCGGAGATCGGCGGCACGGTGACGATTCTCGATGTTGCGAGCCGCCAGGTCCTCAAGACCCTGACCTTCAAGATCAAGGGCGTGCACCCGGATAAAGTGCAACCGGTGGGGATCAAGCTCAGCGCTGACGGCAAGTACGGTTTCGTCGCGCTCGGCCCGGCCAATCATGTCGCGGTGATCGATGCCAAGACCTTTGAAATTCTCGATTATCTGTTGGTCGGACGACGGGTCTGGCAGATGGCGTTTACCCCGGATCAAAAGCAACTGCTGGCCACCAATGGCGTCAGCGGCGATGTGTCGGTGATCGATGTCGACAGCCTCAAGGTGGTCAAATCGGTCAAGGTCGGCCGTTATCCGTGGGGCGTGGTGGTGACCCCATGAGCGCCCTGGAAGTCAGCGACCTGAGTTTCGCCTATGGGGTGCGGGAAGCATTGCGCCAGGTGAGCTTCAATCTGGCACCGGGGCGTTTCGCGGCGTTGCTGGGGCCGAACGGCGCGGGCAAATCGACGCTGATCGCCCTGCTGACCCGGCTCTATGATTTGCAGCGCGGTGATATACGGGTTGGCGGTTGTTCGTTGCGCAACGCGCCGCGGCCGGCACTCAAGCAAGTGGGCGTGGTGTTCCAGCAAAGCACGCTGGATCTTGATCGCAGCGTCGAACAGAACCTGCGTTATCACGCCGCGTTGCATGGAATGTCGCGGCGCCAGACCGGCCTGCGAGTCGAGGCCGAACTGGCCCGGCAGACCCTCACCGAACGCCGTCGCGAGCGGGTGCGCGAACTCAATGGCGGCCATCGTCGCCGGGTGGAAATCGCCCGGGCCTTGCTGCATGAGCCACGCCTGTTATTGCTCGACGAGGCCAGTGTCGGCCTCGACCCGGCCAGCCGCCTGGCCCTTAACCAACACATCCGCAGCCTGTGCCGCGAGCGCAACATCAGCGTACTCTGGACCACCCATTTGCTCGATGAAGTGCAAGCCAGCGACGACTTGCTGATTCTCCATCAAGGCCGCCTGGTGGCCAGCGGACAAGCCCACGCCCTGAGCCTGGAACACGGCGGCGACCTCGGTTCGGCCTTCGCCCGCCTGACTACCGCTGCCCCTGCAGGAGCCGTCCGATGAATGCTTACTGGCAGTGTTTCAGCGGCATCGTGTTGCGCGAATGGCTGCGATTTGTGTTGCAGCGCACGCGGTTTCTCAGCGCCCTGGTGCGGCCGCTGCTGTGGCTGCTGGTGTTCGCTGCAGGCTTTCGCGCGGCACTTGGCATTGCGATCATCGAGCCCTACGACACCTACATTCCCTATGAGGTCTACATCATCCCCGGCCTCGCCTGCATGATCCTGCTGTTCAACGGTATGCAGGGATCACTGTCAATGGTCTACGACCGGGAAATGGGCAGCATGCGCGTGCTGCTTACCAGCCCCCTGCCCCGGACCTTCCTGTTGTGCAGCAAATTGTTGGCGACTTCGTTGATTTCGTTGATGCAGGTGTACGCCTTTCTGGCGATCGCCTGGGTGTACGGCGTGCAGCCGCCGGCCATGGGGCTGTTGATCGCCTTGCCGGCGCTGTTGCTGGTGGCGTTGATGCTCAGCGCGCTGGGTTTGCTGCTGTCCAATGCAATCCGCCAGCTGGAGAACTTTGCCGGGGTGATGAACTTCGTGATCTTCCCGCTGTTTTTCCTGTCGTCGGCACTGTATCCGCTGTGGAAGATGCGCGAGTCCAGCGAGTGGTTGTACTGGTTGTGTGCGTTGAACCCGTTTACCCATGCGGTGGAACTGGTGCGGTTTGCGTTGTATGAGCGCTTCAATCCGTTGGCGCTGGCGGTGTGCGTGGGGCTGACGCTGGTGTTCGCCCTGCTCGCCGTGCTCACCTTCAACCCGCAACACGCCGCCCTGCGCAAAGCCACCTGACCCCCCAAATCCCCCTGTGTAGGAGCTGGCTTGCCAGCGAAGTCGGTGTGTCAGCCAACAAAGATGTTGGATGGTTAAATCGCCTTCACTGACAGCACAGATCCCCTGTAGGAGCTGGCTTGCCAGCGAAGGCGG
>NZ_MULM01000093.1:0-22791 GCF_002029345.1 Pseudomonas sp. VI4.1 | reverse complement strand
CAAGCCAGCTCCTACAGGGATCAAAGGTGTTCACAGATTTTGCGTACACCCAATGGGCCCCTGTAGGAGCTGGCTTGCCAGCGAAGGCGTCAGCCCCGACACCACAGATTACAAAGCGATCGGCTTGCGCCCCGCAAACGAATGCGCCAACGTCCCGCCATCGACCAGTTCCAGCTCGCCCCCCAACGGCACGCCATGGGCGATGCGCGAGGCGATCAGGCCTTTATTGCTCAGCAACTGGGCGATGTAGTGCGCCGTGGCTTCACCTTCCACCGTCGGGTTGGTGGCGAGGATGACCTCAGTGAACGTGCCCGCTTCTTCAATCCGCGCCAGCAGTTGCGGAATGCCGATGGCGTCCGGGCCCAAGCCGTCGAGCGGCGACAGGTGGCCCTTGAGCACGAAGTAGCGCCCACGAAAGCCCGCCTGCTCCACCGCATAGACATCCATCGGCCCTTCCACCACGCAGAGCAAGGTGTCGTCGCGACGGGTATCGGCGCATTGCGGGCACAGATCGTCTTCGGTCAGCGTGCGGCACAGCCGGCAGTGGCCCACGCCATCCATGGCCTGGTTCAGCGCCAGGGCCAGGCGCGAGCCACCGCTGCGATCACGCTCGAGCAGCTGCAACGCCATGCGTTGGGCAGTTTTCTGACCGACACCGGGCAAAATCCGCAGGGCATCGATCAGTTGGCGAATCAGAGGGCTGAAGCTCATGGGGAAAAGTCCGACAAAACAACGAGACGCGGTTTATACCCGCGCCTCCCCTTGAGCGTCAAATGGCAGCGTCAAATGGCAGGGCCAATTACTCGGCCTGCGCGACCCGAACCACCAGTTTGCCGAAGTTGCGTCCTTCCAGCAGGCCGATGAACGCCTCGGGCGCATTTTCCAGGCCATCGACCACATCCTCGCGGAACTTCACCTTGCCATCGCGCACCCACGGCGCCATGGCGCTGATGAACTCCGGCTGACGGTCGCCGTAGTCGTCGAACACGATGAAGCCCTGGATCCGCACCCGCTTGGTCAGCACGGTGCGCTGCAGTTGCGGCAATTGATCCGGCCCGGTCGGTGCCTCGTGAGCGTTGTACGAAGCGATCAGGCCACAGAGCGGAATCCGCGCCTTGGGGTTGAGCAGCGGCAGCACCGCATCGAACACCTTGCCGCCGACGTTCTCGTAATAGATGTCGATGCCGTCAGGGCAAGCCTGAGCCAACTCATCGGCGAAGCGGGCGCTCTTGTGATCGATGCAGGCATCGAAGCCCAGTTCCTCGACCACGTAACGGCACTTTTTCTCACCACCGGCCACGCCGACCACCCGCAGGCCTTTGAGCTTCGCCACCTGGCCGACCACCGACCCCACCGCACCGGACGCGGCCGCGACCACCAGGGTTTCGCCGGCCTTGGGCTGGCCGATGTCCATCAGCCCCATGTAGGCGGTCATGCCCGGCATACCGAGGACGCCCAGCGCCATCGACGGGCTCGGCAGCCCGGACGGCACCGGAATGATGTTGCGACCGTCGCTGAGGCTGTGGCTCTGCCAGCCGGTGGCGCCGACCACCAGGTCACCTTCGTGGAATTTCGGATTCAGCGAGCGCTCGACCCGGCTGACCGCCCCACCGGTCATCACTTCGCCGATTTCAACGGGTGCGGCGTAGGACGGCGCGTCACTCATGCGTCCGCGCATGTAGGGGTCCAGCGACAGATAAAGGGTCTTGAGCAGCACCTGACCGTCGGCCAGCTCCGGCAGCGCTTGCCTTTCCAGGCGGAAATTCTCCGGCGTCGGCGCGCCTGTCGGACGGGATGCCAGGACGATACGTTGGTTGAGGGTCAATGCTTCGGGCATGTGAGCGTCTCCTTGTATGAAGAATTCGGTGGTATAGGGAGCAGACCGTGGTGGCGGTGGCGCGTTCGATGTTTGTGCCGTATACGGAGTGTTCATCGTTGATCGTTTATCGTGGACAGGCAATCCGCGACATGGCGATTCCAGTGCACATGCAAGGCTCGGTCAGGGTTTGAAGCCCTGGGCCAGCAACCAACTGCGAACCACCCGCCCCTGTTCCACCGTCAACCCCGCCAACGCCTGCTCCGCCGGTTCGGTACGCAACCGCCGCACCAACGGCGCCAACTCGATCCCTTGCACATGCCAGATACCCAATGGCTGATCGGCCGTGATCACCACCTCGACCTCGTCGACAAAGCCCTCCCTGAGCACCGGCGCGCGCTCGACTCTCAGCGCTTGAAAATCCGCCTCGGCATGCGCGACCACGGCATCCGGCCACTGTCGCCGCGCCTGCCAGAACGGTTGCCCGGACCAACGCTGCTCATCGGCATAAAAATCGCGGCCGATCCGTGCAAATCGCCAAAACAACTGCTCCACCCGCTGCTGATGAAAGCGCTGGGCCAGCGCCGCTCGCTCGGGTTTACGCAACAATGTGTTGATCACCGTCGGGGCCTGCAGCGCCGAAGACAGCGACTGGAAAATCCCGTTGCCCGACAACGGATCCACCGCCATTGCCGCATCGCCGACCCGAATCCAGTGAGCGCCACAGACCTGTGGACTGAGAATGGCCGTGCTGCTGCGGGCATGCAGCTGCAGATCGTCCTCAGGCCCGGCCGCAAAAAAACCCCTTGCCAATGCCGAACCCTGGCGCCGCAGACGACAGTAGTCGAGCAATTGCGCCTTGCCGGGCAATTCGGCGCTGGCCACGTCGACCGTCCATTGCCAGTAGCACTGACCGTCCGCCCGCCGCGCCATCCAGGCCCAGCCATCCTCAAGACTTTCCACGGCGCTGGCGGTGGTGCCCGGCGTGCCTTGCCAGCGATTGAGCAGGCTGACCGTCTCCGGCCCGCGCAGGCCTTTGCCCAGCGCTGGCGCCTGACGCCCTCGCGCCTCCACCAGAAAGTCCGCGATCAGTGCCGGACGCCCTTCGAGCTCGATCCGATGTCCCGCCGCCGACGAGTGAACCGTCAACACCCGCGCTTCGATCAACTCGACGCCCGCCAGGCGCAGGTCCTCGCGCAGGCCCCGATCAAAGCGCGGGCGATCCACCAGGTATTCGATGTTTTGCGCATGCTGCTGGCCGTTCCACGCCACCTGCCGCTGGGAAGGCAACGTCGCATCCGCCAGCGCCTGGTTCAGCCCCGCGCCACGCAACGCCTCGAGCACCCGCACGGAAACGCCTTCCAGCGCGGCAAAGCGCCGCCACTCACTGACCAGTGTTACTGGATAACCGAGCCGCCGCAGCCCCAGCGCGACCGCCGCACCTGCTGGCCCGGCGCCAAGAATCAAAATCATCGCCCGAAGCGCCGTTCAGGGCCGCGATAACGGGCATGTTCTTGCAACCATTCGATGACCTGTGGGTTGCTCGCTTCGGGATGCGCCACCAGGAAACCGGCAATGTGCCCGCTCAAGGCCGCACACCCCAGGCTGGCGCCGGACTGCCCCGGATACGTCCCATGCACACAGGCCGCAAAATCCGCCTGGGCGCTGTTGAGCCACGACCATTCCTGTTCGGCGCACCGCGCATCGCCGGTGACCCGCAGCACCTGTGGATAATTCGCCGGGAACACACCTTCGCCCTGGGCCGGACTGGATGCACACAGCAGGATGCCCCGCGCCACTGCCGCGGCGCAGGCTTCGCGCAACAGGCTGCGATCCTGACGCAGGCCCAGGCTCAGGTTGATCAGGCGCACGTCCTGCGCCACCAGCCAGTCGATGGCCGTGGCGATCTGCAAGGCGCTGGTGACACCCCGTTGGTCGAACACCTGGCCCACGCAAAATACCGCCGCCGGCGCCCGGCGACCGATGGCTTCGATCACGGCGCTGCCGTGGCCGAGCGGATCATCGCGCAGATCGCTTTGCGCCAATCCGTCCTCCAGCAACGAAAAGCGTCGCCCGGCGACCACCTGCACCCGCTGCGCCGCCGAGTGCCCACTGTCCACCACGCCAATGCGCAATTCAGGCTTCATGCGGCACCGTTTTCGAGGTCAGCACGCCGTCGAGCAATTCAAAGCGCAGATCGGCATCGGCCAGGGTCGAGGGGCGATGGCTGATCAGGATGCGCGTACGTCCGGCAAACAACCGGTCGATGGCCTCGATCACTTCGCGCTCGGTGGCTTCGTCCACCGCCGAGGTGGCCTCGTCCAGCACCAGGATCAGTGGGTCCTGCAACAACGCCCGGGCAATGGCGATGCGTTGTTTTTGCCCGCCGGACAATTGTTGGCCGCGCTCGCCCAATGGACTGTCGAGGCCTTCTGGCAATGACGCGATCAGGCTGTCGAGCTGCGCCAGCCGCGCCACTTCGGCGATCGCTTCGCGGCTGGCATCCGGTACGGCGTAGGCCAGGTTGTCGGCGAGGCTGCCACGGAACAGCACGATGTCCTGACTGACCACGGCAATTCGCCGCCGCAACTGGAACAGGTCCAGCTCCCGCAAGTCGACCTCGCCCAGCAATACTCGACCGGACTGCGGATCGTGATGCCGTTGCAGCAGGTCGATCAGGGTTGACTTACCGACCCCGGAGCCACCGCTCAGGGCGACTTTCAAGCCATAGGGGATACGCGCCTCGATGCCGCGCAAGGTTGTCGGGCGACCCGGATGGCTGAAGTGCACGTCGTCGAAACGCAGCTCGCCGGAGCTCGGCATCGGCCGCGGCGTAACTGGTGTGAGTACGGTCGGCTCTTCGCCGCGCAGCTCCATGACCCGCCCCAGGCTGACGGTCATCCGTTGAATCGCGACATACAGGCCCAGCAGGCTCTGAACAGGCCCCACTGCCATGCCCAGGTAGGTGGAAAACGCGATCAGCGCACCCAGTTGCCAAGTCCCCTGCACCACCCAGTAGCCGCCAATCAAAAACGCACAGGCCCGCGACAACGAAGTCAGGGTGCCCGGCACCGCCTGAGTGAAAAATTCGGTCACTTGCAGGCGCAGCAACTGGCTCATGTAGCCCTGCCCCAAGGTTTCCAGGCGTCGCGCCTCACGCTGCTGCTGGCCAGCGGCCTGGATGAATTTCATCACCGGCAAGGTCTCGACCATGAACGATGACATGTCCGCCGAGCGCTCGCGCAACTGCCGCACATCGCGTTCGACCTTGCGCCGCATCCAGCGCAGCCAGAGCACGTCAAGGGGGATCAGCACCAGTGCCAGCAACGAGAGTTTCCAGGACAAGGTCACCAGCATCGCCACCGCGACCACCAGGCCGATCACGCTCGACACCGCCGAAAACAGCGAGTCCACGGCAAAACGCTGGATCTCCGCGACGTCGCCATCGAGGCGCGACATCAGGTCACCGATGCGCCGCTGGCCGTAGAAGTTCGGCGACAGGGTTTGCAAATGCCGATAAAGGTCATCGCGCAGGGCAAACAGAATCCGCCCGGACAGCCGCGTGTGCAGGTAACGATTGATGCCCGACAGCAGCGTGCCGAGCAACCCGGCCACGATCATCAGCCCGGCGATCAGCACCAGCATGGAAAAGTCGCGCGCCAACAGGCCGCGGCGATCAGCAGCTTGGTCAGCCAGGGTTGCACCAGCACCAGCGCCGAGGCACAGGCCGACAAGCCGAGCAGCCCGGCAATCGCCAGCCGATGGGGGGCGCACAAAGCTGTAGAGCCAGCGCAGCGCCGCTTGCAGGGCTGCGGGATTCTGGCTGTGGATCAGCCGAACGAGCAAGCGCTGCATCACGAGCGCAACTGTTTGAGCTTGCGATACAGGGTCGCGCGGCTGATGCCCAGGGCGTCGGCGGCAGCCGAGACGTTACCCTGATGAGTGTCCAGGGATTGGCGAATCAGCTCCAGTTCGTTCTCGCGAATGCTCCCCGACTGGGGGCGCTCGGTGGCGCTCAACTCGTCGAGCATGCTGTCGGGCAAGTGATCGAGGGTGAGCACTGTATCGCCCGGTTCACGCATGGCCAGCGCGGTGCGCAGGACCATCTCCAGCTGGCGGATGTTGCCCGGCCAGTGATAGCCGCCGAGCAAGCGGTTCAGGTCGTCATGCAGGAGCATCGTCGGCGCGTCGAGCCTGGCCAGCAAGCGCGCGACCAGAGCGCTGAAATCGTCGCGTTCGCGCAGGGCCGGGAGCATCACGCTGATGCCGTTGACCCGGTAGAACAGGTCTTCGCGAAAGTGCTTTTCTTCCACCAGGCGCTTGAGGTCGCGGTGGGTGGCGCAGATCAGTGCGACGTCGATGTCTTGTTCTTCGCCAGCCCCCAGCGGGGCGACTTTGCGATCCTGCAGCACGCGCAACAGACGTGCTTGCAACGCCAGGGGCATGTCGCCGATTTCGTCGAGGAACAAGGTGCCGCCGTGGGCCTGTTGCAGACGTCCGATCATGCCGCCACGCCGGGAGCCGGTAAACGCGCCTTCACGATAGCCGAACAGTTCCGACTCGATCAGGCCTTCGGGGATCGCCGCGCAGTTCACCGCCACGAAGGGTTTATCGCAGCGGGAGCCGGCCATGTGCAAGGCACGGGCAATGACTTCCTTGCCGGTACCGGTTTCGCCCAGCAGCAACACCGGCAATTCATTGGCCAGGCCTTGGCGGGCCATGCGCAAGGCCCGGGCATAACGGACGTTGCTGCCGGCCAGGGATTCGAGGTCCGGTTGCGGTTTGGCAGTCTTGGCGGTGGTGCGCGGTGGTGTACTGACGTTGATCGAGCGCTGCGGCGCACGCAAGGTCTTGTAGAAGAATTCGCCTTTGGCGGTCTGCAGACTGCCGACTCCGCCCTGTTGCAGGCGCGAGAGCAGTTGCAGGCCGTCGACCCCGAGAAACTCTTCGCAGCGGCGGCCGACCAGCGCCGAACGTTCCGCATGCAGCAACTGGCAGGCCTGGGCACTGACCGCGAGGATTTGCCCGCCGAGGCTCACCGCCAGCAGGCCTTGCCAAGGAGATTCGAGGTATTGCCGCCGGCTGTGGAACGCCAGGACGATTTCGTCCGGATAGCTGGCGTTGAACACCCGGCTTTCGATCTGGCTGACGGCCATGGCCAGCAGCGCGGTGCTGTCATGGACCCGGCCCAGCGGGCCTTCGCGGGTCAGGTCGAGCACGCCGAGGATGTCGCCCCGGGGGCAATGGATCGGCACCGAGGTGCAGGAGAAATCACTCAGGCGATCGAGGTAATGTTCGCCGCAATCGATCAACGTCGGCCGGGCTTCCACCAGCGCGGTGCCCAGGGCATTGGTGCCGCGAACGGCTTCGCTCCAGCAGGCGCCGAGGGTGATGTCTTGCAGGCCGCTGCCCTTGAGGCGATCGGCGCGTCCTTCGACGGCCAGGATGGTGGCGTCGGAATTGGCGAGGATGATCAGCCCTTCCTTGCCCTGGCGTTCGGCCAGGTAATCGATCGCCGGCAATGCCGCATCGATCAGCAGGCGGTTGCTTGCCAACAGGACGTCGAGACTCGCGCTCGATTCCAGCGCCAGTTCGTGCTTGGCATTGAAATGCACGCCATGGCTGAGGCTGCGTCGCCACGAGGCATCGATTTCCGCCCGCAACACGCCATCCGGGACTTCGCCCTCGAGATGGAGTTTTTCCCGGGCCAGCCGGGCTTCGCGGTGCGGCTTGGGTGGAGTTGTTTTTATCAGCGTCATCAAGCGCTCCGGATCGGTCCGCTTTGCGCTTATTCAAGTTCAGCGCCCTGGCGCAATCTTTACGTTAACGTCAGGGCGATGGCAAGTGCCTTCCAGCACTTGTGTTTCAACTGTATGACCGCGTTATCGTTCTTCGCTGGCAAGCCAGCGCCTACAGGTGCAATGGTGACCACGCATCTCGCGTTCACCCCGGTCCACTGTAGGAGCTGACTTGCCAGCGAAAGCGACCTCCCAGGCGCCAATAAACTCAGATCGTCCACACCTCCGGCCCCACAAAAAACGCCCGCGCATTGTCCTCAAGACTCTCCAGGTGATACCCCCCCTCCTGCACAATCAGACAAGGCAACCCCAGGCTGCGAATCCGCTCCCCCAGCCGCGCAAACCCGTCCCGGGTCACCGCCACCTTGCTCTGCGGATCCAGCTCGAAAATATCGAACCCCAGGGACAGCACCAGCACCTCGGCGCCGAAGTCCTTCACCGCCGCCAACGCCACCTCCAGTTGCTCGAGGAAGTGCGCCTCACTCGCGCCATGGGCCATCGGCAGGTTCAGGTTGCACCCCTCGCCCTTGCCACTGCCACGCTCATCGGCAAACCCGGCCACCCCCGGATAGAAGTTGGTCGGATCGCCATGCACCGAGACATACAGCACATCATCGCGGTCGTAGAAGATCTCCTGGATCCCCTGCCCGTGGTGCATGTCGGTGTCGAGCACCGCGACCCGCGCAAAACCGCCGCGCAACACCTGCGCCGCGACCGCCGCGTTATTCACATAGCAAAACCCGCCTGCCGCTTCGGCCCGGGCATGATGACCCGGCGGACGGCACAAGGCGTACGCGGCAGGTTCGCCGTCGAGCAATGCATGGGCGCCGGCGACAGCGCTCTGTGCCGACCAATAGGCCGAACGCCAGGTCTGCTCGCCCACCGGACAACTGCCGTCCGCCAGGTAACGCGCGGCCTGGGCGAGAACCCCGCGCAAAGCGTTGGGCTCGCGCACGAAGATGTTCGACATCACCTCATCGCCCCAGTCCTCGGGGATTTCCTTCCAGCGCCGATGGGCTTCCTGCAGGAACGCCAGGTAGGGCGCGCCGTGGACCGCCAGCAGCGGATCGAGCCCGGCATCGGCCGGTTGCTCGACCGTAAAACCCAGGGAGCGCGAGGCCTGCACCAGGCGCTGAGCGCGCTCGGGCACTTCCTGCGGCGTGCGCATCTGCCCACGGGAGTAGTAGCTGCGTGGATGATGAAGCAATTGTTCGGGATGGAAAAAACTGCGCATGGGGTCGATACCTGTCAGCTAACTGAATCTTGAAATCGGGAGCGTTCAACTGTGGGAGCGGGCTTGCTCGCGATGAGGTCAGCACATTCAACATTGATGGCGGCTGAACCACCACTATCGCGAGCAAGCTCGCTCCCACATGAATTGCGTTTTACTCGACTTTTCCGGCACGGCTCACGACAGCATTGAGCAACACGTCAGTGCCCTGGCGCACGTCTTCGGGCAGCACGTCTTCCGCTTCGTTGTGGCTCAAGCCGCCGACACACGGGATGAACACCATGGCCGTCGGGCAGAACCGCGCCAGGTGAATCGCGTCATGCCCGGCGCCACTGACAATCGATTGCTGAGCGTAGCCCAGCGCATCCACCGCCTGCTGCACCGCCGCCACGCAATCGGCGTCGAAAGGGGTCGCCGGGCTGATCCAGTGGGGCGTGATCGTCAGATTCAGTGCGCGACTGTCGGCAATCGCCTGCAGGCGCGCACGCACCTGCTGCTCCATGGCCTCGATGGCTTCGTCGCGGTGATGACGCAGGTCGACGGTGAAATTCACCAGCCCCGGAATGGTGTTGCGCGACGACTTGTTGATGCTCAACTCACCGACCGTGGTCAGCCCCTCGGGGGCGAAATCACCGGCCAGCCCTTCGATCGCCTGGATCATCCGCGCCACGCCGTACAAGGCGTCCTTGCGCAGCGGCATAGGCGTCGTTCCGGCATGGGCGGCCATGCCTTCGACCCGCACGTCGAGCCAGCGAATCGCCTGGCCGCCGCTGACCACACCGATGCTCTTGGCGTTGTCTTCGAGGATCGGCCCTTGTTCGATGTGCGCTTCAAAGTAGGCGTCCACCACGCCACCCAGCGCGCGTTCGCCGGCGTAACCGGTGCGCTTCAACTCGTCGTCGACGCTAATGCCGTTCACGTCGCGTACCGCCAGCGCGGCCTCCAGCGGCATGATCCCGGTGAACACTGCCGAGCCGAACATCGCAGGGGTGAAGCGTGCGCCTTCTTCGTTGGTCCACACCGCCACTTCCAGCGGCTTGCGGGTCTGGATCCCCAGGTCGTTGAGGCAACGCACCACTTCCAATCCTGCGAGTACGCCATAGACGCCATCGAAACGGCCACCTTCGGGCTGGGTGTCGAGGTGACTGCCCATCATCACCGGTGCGGCGTCCGGGTCGGTGCCGGCGCGGCGGGCGAACAGGTTGCCGATGGCGTCCACGCTCAGGGTCATGCCGGCTTCGCGGCACCAGTGGGAAAACAGTTCGCGGCCGGCCTTGTCTTCATCGCTCAAGGCCAGGCGGCAGCTGCCGCCACGGGCGGTCGCGCCGATTTCGGCCATGGCCATCAGACTCGCCCACAGGCGTTCGCCATTAATCTTCAACATAAGTCAGTCACTCCACGAAAATTCAGTTGGAAATGGTGATTTCTTTGTAGGAGCCGGCTTGCAGGCGAAGGCGTCTTCATGGGCGGTGCAAGGCTCGAGGTCACCTTCGCTGGCAAGCCAGCTCCTACAGGGGGTTCGGTTGTTCGTGAATGATCGGCGTCAGGCGTTGGCCAATTCGAGGCGTTCAGCACTGGCATGGCGACGGGCAAGGGCCAGGACACAGATCAGCGAAGTTGCGGCGATCAGGCTGTAGAACACCGCCATCGGCCACCACTGGCCGGCGAATTTATGCGCCAGCATCGTGCCGATCAGCGGCGTCAGGCCGCCGGCCAGGGCACCGCAAATCTGATAGGCCAGGGAGATCGCGGTGTAGCGCACCCGCGTCTCGAACATGCCGCTGACGTAGCCGGCGATCACCGCGTAGAACGAGGCCATGCACACCACCGCCAAGGCGATACCGAGGATGATCAGCGGCGCCTGGGCCGAGCTGACCAGCACGAACATCGGGTAAGGCGAAGCGATGGCCAGCAACGACACCAGGCACAGGAATCGCGTAGCGCCCATTTTTTCGGCGACCCAGGCCGCCAGCGGTTGAATGCAGAACTGGATGATCGCCACCACGAACAGGCACTCGAGGATCAGCGAGCGCGGCAACTCAAGCTGTTGGGTGGTGTAGGCAATCATGAAGGTGTTGGTGAAATACACCCCGGCGATGCCCAGGGTGTTGGCGCCGATGCACAGCAGCAGCGGACGCCACGCGGTGCGCAGGACCTCCATGACCGGCGCCTGTTCCTTGCGCGTGCTGTTGCGCGCCTGTTCGCGGCTGGCGAGGAACTCCGGCGATTCATTCACGCCCAGGCGAATCGCCAGGCCCACCAGCAGCAACAACGAACTGGCGAGGAACGGCAGACGCCAGCCCCAACTCATCAGGTCTTCTTCCGGCAGCCGGGTGACCGCGCTGAAAGCCAGCAGCGACAGGATCAAACCTGCCGGGCTACCCAGTTGGGCGAAGGAGGCGAAGAAGTTGCGGCGACCTTTCGGTGCATGCTCGCCAGCCATCAACACCGCCCCGCCCCACTCGCCACCGACGGCGATGCCCTGGACGATTCGCAGCAGGATCAGCAACACCGGCGCCGCCGCGCCAATTTGCGCGTAGGTCGGCAGCAAGCCGATGCACACCGTGACCACGCCCATCATCAGCAAGGTGATGATCAGCGATTTCTTGCGGCCGATGCGGTCGCCGATATGGCCGAAGATAATCCCGCCCAACGGTCGCGCAAAGAAGCCGACGGCGAAGGTGCCAAACGCAGCCATGGTGCTGAACAGCTTGTCATCGGAGGGGAAGAACAGCGCGCCGAATACCAGCGCGGCGGCGGTGGCGTAGATGTAGAAGTCGTACCACTCGATCATGGTGCCGATAAAGGCGGCGGCTGCCGCACGGCGCGGCTGAGGAGAAGCTTGGGGCTTCATGGGTCGATCTCCTTTGGTTATTTTTTTGGCAGGAGTGAAACTTCAAAATAAAGGCGCTCTGACGGCGCCTGTCTGGAGATGATTTATCGTCCCGGGGCTATAATTAGTCAATTTTCTATTTATTATGCCAAGTATTACTACAGCTTATAATCGAGACCCCATGGCCGAACGTGATGTACAACGCCTGCTCAATGACCGCCTGGACTGGAATCTGCTGCGCACCTTTCGGGTGATCGGCCAGGAGCTGAGCATCAGCCGTGCCGCCGCCCGTCTGCACCTGACTCAGCCGGCAGTGAGCCAGGCGCTGAAGCGCCTGGAAGAGCAACTGGGCCGACAACTGATCGCCCGTCGCGGGCCACGGTTTGCCCTGACCGAAGTTGGCGAGCAGATCTTCGAACTGGCCGGGGAAATCTATGGCCAGATGTCCCAGGTCAGCAGCGTGCTGGAGCAGCCGGCCGACGAAGTGATCGGCAAGGTGCGCCTGTTGATCATCAGCCGGATCTTCTCCGAGCGCTTCGATGACTTCCTCGCGGACTTCCACCGCCAGCACCCGCGAGTGGATCTGGAAGTCGACGTGATGCGCAGTTCCGACATCGTCAGCGCCCTGCAGGAAAAGACCGCGACCCTGGGCCTGAGCCTCAATCGCCGCCCGCAACCGCGCCTGGAACAACGGCTGTTCCTGCGTCAGCGCTATGCGTTTTTCTGCGGCAAGCACCATGCAATGTTCGGCCGGCAGAACGTGGTCGAAGGCGATTTGCAGCGGGAGAATTTCGTCAGTTTCACCAGCGACCAGATCGGCGGCATGCTCTCGCCGCTGACGATTTTCCGTGATCAGCAGGGTTTCAGCGGACGGATCGTCGCCTCGTCACAGAGCCTGGAAGAGGTCCGGCGACTGGTGATCGCCGGGTTCGGGATTGGCTGCCTGCCCGAGCACGTGGTGGCGGCGGACGTCGAAGCCGGATTGCTCTGGCGCCTGCCGCCCCGTGAAGGGATTGCCGATGTGGACATTCATCTGCTGTGGAACCGCGAGCAGCGCATGAGCCGGGCCGAGACGATCTTTCTCGAGAGCCTGCAACGCTGCCTGACGACTTAGACCCGCAACACCTGCGACACCGGTTCACCGGCGTGCAAACGCGCCAACAGGCGCGGTTCGGCCTGATCGGACGCCAACGCCTGTTCGATGACGCCGGCCGCCGTTGGCCAGTCGAGAAACAGCACGCCGTTGTCGTCCGCCAGCACCAGGTCCCCGGGATGCACCGTGACGCCGGCACACTCGATCGGCTGATTGATCTGGCTGTCGCCGCGGCCATGCAGCTTGGTGGTCAGCAGGCTGGTGCCGCGCGCGAAAACGGGCAACCCGCCTTCTCTCAGCTCCAACAGGTCGGTCACTGCGCCGTCGACCACTATGCCCACGGCCCCGGCGCAGCTCGCCGCGCAACTGGTGACGGCGCCGACCGGGGCGTGTCGCCAGTCGCCGCCGGTGTCGATCACCAGCACGTCACCGGGCTGGATCAACGCCAGGGCCTGGTTGACGGCGATGGCATCGGCCCCCACCAGCTTCAGGGTCAGGGCGCGACCGACCACTTTCACATTGGGCACCATGGCCCGCAGTTGCGAGTCGGCAAAGCCCTCCTCGAGGAAATGCCCGAGGGTCGGAAAGCTCACCGCCTTGAGCTGTTCGATCAGCTGCGATTCATCCATGTTGCGGCTCCTTGACAATCAATTCGGCGACACAATCGATTTCCAGCGACACGCCCCACAGCGCCACGCAAACGGTGGTGCGTGCCGGCGGCGCATGGCCGAGGAATTCGCGGTACACCGCGTTGAACGGCTCCAGTTGTGCCGGATCGGTGAGGTAGGCATTGACCTTGATCACGTGGCTGAAGTCGGACCCGGCTTCAATCAGGATCGCCTGCAGATTGTGCAAGGTTTGCCGCACCTGTTCGGTGAATTCGGCGGGCTGGTCATCGAGCCCGCTCTGGGCCGGAATCTGTCCGGCGGTGAACACCAGATGGCCGCTGACCACCGCCTGGGAGTAAGGGCCGACCGGGCCGATGAAGCCCGGGGCTGACTGGATTCTGCGCATGTCGTTGTACTCCATTGATCAGGCGGCGGCCGATTTGACGGACTTGCCGAAGGCTGGCTCATCGACGGGAAC
The DNA here is from genome assembly GCF_002029345.1 of Pseudomonas sp. VI4.1. NCBI lineage: Bacteria > Pseudomonadati > Pseudomonadota > Gammaproteobacteria > Pseudomonadales > Pseudomonadaceae > Pseudomonas > Pseudomonas sp. VI4.1. The sequence goes on along the minus strand of NZ_MULM01000093.1, from coordinate 8,934 downwards.
CGCCGCCGGGATTTCACTGATGTCTCGCTTGAAGGTTTCGGTCAGCAGCAACAGCGCCACCAACGAAATGAAGGCTGCGCCGATCATGTACCAGGCCACCGAAGAGCCTTTGCCGGTTGCCGCCAGCAAGGCGGTCGTGACGATCGGTGTCGCCGCACTGCCGAGCAGCCCCGACAACATGTAGCTGATCGACAACCCGGAATAGCGCACCCGCGTGCCGAACAACTCCGCGAGGAAAGTCGCAATCGGTCCGTAGTTGGCGGCAAAGGCGGTCATCAACAACAGGTAACCGAAGATCACCAGCGAAAGCTCTTTGGTGTCCATCAACCAGAACAGCGGGAACGCCACCAGGGCTTCGGCCACGATGCCGGCGACGATGATCGGCTTGCGCCCGTAACGGTCCGATAGCGCGCCGAACACCGGCAGCATGACGATGCACCAGGCACAGGACAGCAGCACCACGCCGAGCATCACGCTGCGACTGAAGCCCAGGTTCTGCGTGCCGTACGTCAGACCGAAGGCGACGATGATGTTGAACGATGCCCCGGTGGACATGGTGGCGATCCCGCCCAGCACCACTTGTTTCCAATACTTGCGAAACACTTCCGCCAGCGGCATTTTCACCTGCACCTCGGCTTCCTTAACCTTGTTGAAGGCCGGGGTTTCAGCGATGTTCAAGCGGATGTACAAGCCCACGGCAATCAGCAGCACGCTGCCCAGGAACGGGATACGCCAGCCCCAGGCCAACAGGTCTTCAGGGGACAGCCAGGCCGCAATCAACAGGAAGGCCAGGTTGGCGATCATGGTCCCGGCCGGGACGCCGATCTGCACCCACGAGCCGTACAAGCCGCGTTTGTTGGCTGGCGCATGCTCCACCGCCATCAACACCGCACCGCCCCACTCGCCGCCCAGCGCCAGGCCTTGAATGACCCTCAGCAGCAACAACAGGATCGGCGCCCAGATACCAATCGCCGCATAGTTCGGCAATAGCCCGATGGCGAACGTCGCGGCGCCCATGGTCAACAGCGACACCAACAACATCGACTTGCGACCCAGACGGTCACCGAAATGCCCGAACAATGCCGCACCGACAATCCGCGCCAGATACGCCGAAGCAAACGTACCGAACGCCAGTAAGGTACCGATCAACGGATCGAAGTCCGGAAAGAACACCTTGTTGAATACCAGCGCCGACGCCGTGGCAAACACGAACAGGTCGTACCATTCGACCGTGGTGCCGATTACACTGGCGACGGCCACTTTTCGCATGCTGGTTGCAACTACCGGAGGTGCGCCGGACTTTTCTACAGGCGATAGATCGCTCATCACTGACTCCAGGAGTTCATAAAGAACTCGTTATTTAATTGTTTTGACTGGCAGTTAAATGTTTGTAGTGAGGACTGTTGTTATAGTTCGCCCAATTAAATGGGCGAGCAAGGCACTTTCTTTTTAATAACCCAATGTTCGGTCGGCGCAATTCAATAGCGCTTCACCGGTGTTGAGACGGCGAAAGTTCTCCGCTACTTGTTCGGCAATACAATCATGGGAAGCGGCCGACGCCATGTGTGGCGTGAGGGTGACGCCGGGCATCGTCCAGAGGCGATGATCGACCGGCAGCGGTTCCTGTTCGAAAACATCCAGCAGCGCGCCGCGCAGTTGTCCTCGTTCGAGTGCATGTTCCAGGTCGTCGATGTTCAGGTGCCCGCCCCGACCGCAATTGACCAGTGCGGCGCCGTTGGCGAGTCGCTCGAATGTGGTTTTGCCGAGAATGCCGCGGGTTTCACTGGTCAGCGGCAGCAGGTTGATCAGCAGCTCCAAGCCATCGAGAAACGGGTTGAGTCGTTCCTGGCCGGCGAAGGTCTGCACGCCTGGCAAGTCCTTGCTGCGGCGCGCCCAGCCACGAACGTCGTAACCGGCCGCAGCCAGATCCTGGACAATGGCGCTGCCCAGCGACCCGAGGCCCATCACCCCGACCTTGAACTGCCCCGCAGCCCGCTGCAGCGGCCGCTCCCAGTGCTGTTGCCGTTGCTGCAACAGCACTTGATCGAAACCGCGGTGATAGTGGATCACGGCCCAGCGCACGTACTCGGTCATGCCCTGGCGGTGGCCGGGATCGACCACCCGGCACACCGGCAAGTCCGGGCACGACGGTCGTGATCGAAGTGATCGATGCCGGCCGCCACCGAGTGAATCACTTGCAGGTTCGGTAACGCGCCGAGGCTGCCCGGCAAGGGAAACCAGCACGCGGCGATCTGTGCATGCCTGGCCCGCGGATCATCCGCCAGCACAGTGGTGAGCTGCGGCGCACTGCGGGCAAACGCGGCTTGCAGTTGCTTGAGCAGCAGAGTGTCGCGGGACAGCAGAACCACGGTGTTCATGATAGATAGGACTCGCGCTGGGATTCGATCAGGGTCAAAGCGGCCTCCCAGGCCAGGTCGATGATGTTGTCCTGCTCATCACGGTCAAACTGTTCGGCGGTGTGCGCGCAGACTTCGGGCGACGGGTAATGCAACGCCGATCCACCGGCCAGCGCCGCTACCTGTGCCTGACAGGCGCGCTCCAGAAAATGGATTTCCTGGAACGCTTGAGCCACGCCGGACCCACCGACCAGCAACCCGTGATTGCGCAGGATCATCGCCCGGTGCGGCCCCAGGTCGGCAATCAGGCGCTCGCGCTCATCCAGCGACAACGCGATGCCTTCGTAGGTGTGGTACGCCAGCTTGCCGTAGAACTTCAACGCGTGTTGGCTGATCGGCAACAGCCCCTGCTTCTGCGCGGCGACGGCCATGCCGGCGGCCGTGTGAGTATGGATCACACAGTTGAGATCCGGGCGGGCCATGTGGATCGCCGAGTGAATGACGAAGCCGGCGGCGTTGACCCGGTGACCTTCATAATACGGGTCGACCACTCGCCCGTCCTGGTCGATGCGCACCAGGTCCGAGGCGCGCATGCGGTCGAAAATCACCCCGTAGCGGTTGATCAGGAAATGATGCTCAGGCCCCGGAATGCGCAGGGTGATATGGGTGTCGATCAGGTCGGTCATGCGAAAGTGCGCGACCAGGCGATACAGCGCCGCCAGTTCGCAACGGGCCTTCCATTCAACCGGGCCGATGTGTTCAGGTTTGCTCACGAATACACCTCTTTGGCAGCGTGGGTGACGACCGGGTTGGCGCGCAGGCGAGCCAGGCCGCAAACACCGATCAGGGACAGGGCCGAGAGCAGGCTGAAGAACACCGCCAGCGGCAACCATTGTCCGGAAAACTTGCTCGCCAGCAGCGTGCCGATCAGCGGCGTGGTGCCGCCGGCCAGGGCGCAGCTGAGCTGGTAAGCGATGGAAATGCCCGAGTAGCGCAGGTGCACCGGGAACGCCTGGGTCATGTAGCCGGCGATCACCGCGTACAGCGCCGACAGAATCACCACCGCCAGGGCGATGCCGAGGGTCATCAACAGAATATTTTGCGTCCCGACCAGCAGGAACATCGGGTACGGCGTGACCATGCACAGCAGTGCGACGAGTTTGAGGAAGCGGCCTTCGCCGATGCGCTCGGCGAGCAGCGCGGAGAGCGGTTGCGACAGCAGTTGAATGACGGTCACCAGGAACAGGCAATCGAGAATCGTCGACCGGGCGATGCCCTGGTACTGGGTGACATAGGTGATCATGAAGGTGTTGGTGAAGAAGAACCCGGCCGAGCCGATGGTCACGGCGGCGGCAGCAAACAGGATCTGGCGCCAGCAGGTGCGGATCACGTCCTTCACCGGGTACTGGGCGGTCTCGTTGTTCTCCTTCGCCTTGGCGAATTCCGGCGACTCGTGAACCCCGGAACGGATCATCAGACCCACCATCATCAGCACACCGCTGGCGAGAAACGGCAGGCGCCAGCCCCAGGCGAGGAAGTCTTCCGGCTCCAGTGAGGTCACCAGACGAAAGGCGATCAAGGCCAGCAACAAGCCGGCCGGACTGCCGAGCTGGGCAAAGGACGCATAGAAGGTTTTACGCTTGGCCGGTGCGTGTTCGCTGGCCATCAGCACCGCCCCGCCCCACTCGCCACCGACGGAAATGCCCTGGATCAGGCGCAGCACGATCAGGCCGATCGGAGCCCAGATGCCGACACTGGCGTAGCTGGGCAACAGGCCGATGCCAGCGGTCGCCAGCCCCATCAGGGCCATGGTCACCAGCAACATCTTCTTGCGGCCCAGGCGATCGCCCAAATGGCCGAAGACCATGCCGGCCATGGGCCGGGCGATGAAGCCGACGGCGAAACTGCCAAAGGCCGCAAGCGTGCTCATCACCGGGTCGCTGCTGGGAAAGAACACCTGCCCGAGCACCAGCGCGGCCGCGGTGGCGTAAATGTAGAAATCGTAGAACTCGATGGTCGTGCCAATGAAGGCGGCGGCCGCGGCTCGACGCGGTTGGGGGGTAGTGTGCATGCAAGGACCCTGTGTATTTATAGTTTTGGGCAGGTACTGAAGGCTGGTTTACGGTTGCACTCTGTGGCGCTTGTGAGCTTTATCGCTTTCGTGCCAGGATTAGTCAATTTTCATATTCTTATCTTTACTATTAGCACTGCTACTACATGGAATCTTTATGTCCTCCACCAACCCGTGGGTCGGCCGTCGTTTTCTCAATGACCGCCTCGACTGGAACCTGTTGCGCACCTACCTGGTGATCGGCCAGGAAGGCAGCATGAGCCGGGCCGCCGCGCGATTGCATATCACCCAGTCAGCCGTCAGCCAGGCGTTGAAACGGTTGGAAGAACAGTTGGAATGTGTGTTGATTGCACGCAGTGGGCGGCGGTTCGATCTGACGGAAACCGGGGAAGAAGTCCTGCGCATTGCGGCGGATATCTACGGGGATATTTCACGACTGGGCACCGTGGTGGAGAGTCGCCACGACGATCTGGTGGGCAAGATTCGCATCCTCACCGTCAGTGGCGTGCAGGCACGGCACTACGATGACTTCCTCGCCGATTTCCACGACACCCATCCGAAAATCGAGTTTGAAGTCGAGGTGATGGGCAGCTCGAACATCATTAGTTCACTGCTGCAAAAGACCGCGACCATCGGCGTTGGCCTGTGCCGTTTACCGCAACCGCGGCTGGAGCAGCGAGTGCTGTTTCGGGAGACCTATGCGTACTTCTGCGGCCAGCGTCATCGACTGTTCGGACAAGAGAACCTGACCCTGGAACAACTTGCGGCGGAGAATTTCGTGAGCTTCACCAGCGATCAGCTCGGCGGCAATCTGTCGCCGCTGACATTGTTTCGCGACCAGCAAGGGTTCACCGGCAAGATCGTTGCTTCATCGACGAGTTTCGAGGAGATTTACCGCTTGATCTGCGCTGGCTTCGGCATCGGCTGTCTGCCGACCCATTTGGTGCGGCGGGATGTCGAACAAGGTTTGCTCTGGCGTTTGCCGCCGGAAGACGGGGTGGTGGATTTCGATATCCAGCTGTTGTGGAATCGCGAGCAGAAGATGAGCCAGGCCGAAACCGTGTTCCTCGAGAGCTTCCAGCACCGGCTCAGCATTCGTGAGCCTGTGCTGTAAAGCCTCGATCAGTCAGACGTGCGGGTCGCCTGGCTTTTTGCTCGGCGTGGCGTATTGCGGCTTCAGGTGACCGTCCTGATCGAGCAGCCAGGCGTCCATGATCTGCCGCACCACCGGACCGGCGACACGCCCGCCGGCCTCGCCGTTTTCGATCATCACCGAGATGACGATCTTTGGATGCTCGGCCGGCGCGAAGCCGACGAACAAGGCGTTATCGCGGTTACGCTCCAGGGTTTTCGCGCGGTTGTAGCGCTCGCCCTGCTTGATCGCCACCACCTGCGCGGTCCCGCTCTTGCCAGCGATGCGGTATTGCGCCCCCGCCGCTGACGCCCGGGCAATCCCGCGCGCGTCGTGCATCACCATCTGCATGCCGTGGTTGACCTGTTCCCAGTCACGGGGGTCCTTGAGCAGGATGTTCGGCATCGGATGCTCATCCACCGGCGCGGTGCCATCCACCGTCATGGCCAGGTGCGGTCGGTTCCAGACCCCCTTGTTGGCGATCAACGCAGTGGCCTGGGCCAGTTGCAGTGGCGTGACCTGCATGTAGCCCTGGCCGATGCCGAGGATCACCGTCTCGCCGGGAAACCACGGCTGGCGGCGCGTGGCGCGCTTCCAGGCCTGGGACGGCATCAGCCCGGCAGACTCTTCGAACATGTCCAGCGAGACCTTCTCGCCGAGGCCGAACATGGCCATGTAGTCGTGCAGGCGGTCGATGCCCAGCTTGTGCGCCAGGTCGTAGAAGTAGGTGTCGTTGGAGCGCATGATCGCCGCGTCCATGTCCACCCAGCCATCGCCGCTGTGATTCCAGTTGCGGTATTTGTGATCGAAGTCCGGCAACTGGTAATAACCCGGGTCGTAGACGCGGGTCTGCGGGGTGACCACGCCGGCGTCGAGGCCGGCAATCGCCACTTCCGGCTTGATGGTCGAGCCGGGGGCATAGAGGCCGCGCAGCACGCGGTTGAACAACGGCCGGTCGATGGAATCGTGCAGCGCCGCGTATTCCTTGAAGCTGATGCCCGTCACGAACAGGTTCGGGTCGAAGCTGGGCTTGCTGACCATGGCCAACACTTCGCCGGTCGACGGATCGAGCGCGACCACCGAACCGCGACGATCACCCAACGCCTCCTCGGCGGCTTCCTGAAGTTTTACATCCAGGCTCAGGACGATGTTTTTGCCGGGAATCGGATCGGTGTGCTTGAGCACGCGCAGCACCCGGCCCTGGGCGTTGGTTTCGACTTCTTCGTAACCGACGTGGCCGTGCAATTGCGACTCGTAGAATTTCTCGATGCCGGTCTTGCCGATGGATTGGGTGCCACGGTATTCCACCGAGTCCAGGACCTTGGATTCTTTCTCGTTGATTCGGCCGACGTAGCCGATCGAATGGGCGAAGTGCGCGCCCATCGGGTAGTGGCGAACGAACTGCGGCTCGACGTCGATCCCTGGCAGACGGAACTCGTTCACGGCCAGTACCGCGATCTGTTCTTCATTGAGTTCGTAGAACAACGTGACGGGTACGAACGGATGGCGCGCCTGCTTCATGGCCTTGTCGAACAGCGTGCGGCTTTCGGCGGGCAAATGCAGAAGGTTGACCACCTGATCCAGCTCTTCCTTGATATCGGCGGCGCGTTCGCGAGTGATGGTCAGGTTGAAGCTGGGGCGGTTGTCTGCCAGGACCACGCCGTTACGGTCGTAAATCAACCCTCTGGTGGGGGTGATCGGCAATACGTGCACGCGGTTGTTTTCGGAGATCGTCGAATGGTAGTCGAATTCGAGTACCTGCAGGACGTACAGGCGTACGACCAAGACGCAAGAAATGGCGGCGACGAACATAGCGCAGGCCATCAGTCGTTTGTTGACCAGGCGCGTCTCTTGTTCGTGGTCTTTGATCGGTATCGGTCCGGGCATTTGTGCAGCAGCTCATTGACTTTAAAAAGGGGCCCCGTCCTCAGGCTTGAAATCAGTCCGTTAAAAAACGAGCTGCACCATACCAAAAACCGCGCGGTCACTTTAGTGCGATTTGCTCCAAGGGCGGTCCTTGAGGGGCCGTTTGCGGTTCACTCGTGCCTTTCACTCAAGACTGATATTCCGATTCATGCATTTTTCTTGCTGTAGCGCCTGTAGATACTGGGTGCATGTCATTCCCTTTGTGCTATCTGGAGTCTTTCATGCACCCACGTTTTAAACGATTACTCGGCTCGAATGGATTTTCCATCGGACTGGAGTTGCCGCTGGACAATGATTGGTCCAGCGATGGGCAGCGACTGCGGATCGCCGAGGACAGGCCGTTTGGCGTTCCCGATCTGAAGCAGCACGCAGCCATGGCACGCCTGGCTGACCAGTCGGGTTTCCGCGCCCTGTGGGTACGTGACGTGCCGGTTTACGACCCCCACTTCGGCGATGCCGCACAGGTATTCGAAACCTTTTCCTACCTGGGCTACCTGGCGGGCATCACCGATAACATCATGCTGGGCACGGCGGCGGTGGTGCTGCCACTGCGTCAGCCCTGGCTCACGCTCAAGTCCGCCAACAGCGTCGATGAATTGAGTGACGGGCGCTTGCTGCTGGGAGTGGCCAGCGGTGACCGGCCGATGGAATATCCGTTGTTCGGGGTGGACTATGAACAGCGGGGGGAGATCTTTCGCGAGACGGTCGAGTTGTTGCGCAGTCAAGGCGAAGGCCGATTGCCTGAAGGTGCCCGGTTGTTTCCCGAACGGGACCAGCCGGTGCCGTTGCTGGTAGCCGGTCTCGGTCAACAATCCCCGGCCTGGATTGGCCAACACATGGATGGTTGGCTTGCTTACCCTGGCACGCCGGACGAACATCGTCGTCGAGTAGGGCTGTGGCGGGAAGTCGGCGCTGACAAGCCCTACATCAGCTTCGTGCACATGGATCTGGCGGCCAACCCCCATGCGCCGATGCGCCGTGTGCGTTTCGGTGGCTGCTGTGGGCGGCTGGCCCTGATTGATGAGCTTCAGGCTTTGCGTGAGGCGGGGGTGCAGCATGTTGGCTTGCATGTGCGTCGCAGCGAACGACCGGTGGCCGAAGTTATCGAGGAGATCGCCGAGTACGTGCTGCCGAAGTTTCACTGATGCGAAGGCGACGTGCGTAGGAGCGAGCTTGCTCGCGAAAAACTTCAGGACACCGCGGGGTGTCAGGAGGCCAGCGTCATCGTTGGCGACCTTCGCGAGCAAGCTCGCTCCTACAGGATTTCGCTTTATTCCAGGCAAAAACAAAACCCCTACCTGCATGCGCAGATAAGGGTTTCGGAATTTAATCTTGACGATGACCTACTCTCACATGGGGAAACCCCACACTACCATCGGCGATGCATCGTTTCACTGCTGAGTTCGGGATGGGATCAGGTGGTTCCAATGCTCTATGGTCGTCAAGAA